>CAJAFD010000130.1 GCA_903938935.1 uncultured Opitutia bacterium | reverse complement strand
TGGTGGGGTTTGTCGGCGCTGGCGTTGGCCCAACGGGCGCTTGTGTTGCAGACGGATTTTGGGGTGAAAGATGGCGCCGTGGCCGCGATGCGAGGAGTGGCTTTTGGGGTGAGCCCGAAGTTGGCGATTTTCGACCTCAGTCATGAGAACACGCCGTTTGATATTTGGGAGGCGGCCTATCGCTTGAAGCAGACGGTGCCGTATTGGCCCGCGGGAACGGTCTTTGTTTCCGTGGTCGATCCGGGCGTGGGCACGGAGCGCAAGTCCATCGTGCTGGAGACACGCACCGGTCATTTTTTTGTCGGGCCGGACAATGGGACGTTTACGTTGGTCGCCGAGGAATGCGGTGTTGTGGCGGTCCGTGCAATCGATGAAGTAAAAAATCGCCGGCAAGGTTCGGAGCGTTCTTACACGTTTCATGGGCGCGATGTTTACGCTTTTGTCGGTGCGCGTCTGGCGGCGGAGGTGATTGCGTTTAAGGATGTCGGTCCGCAGCTGCCGCCTCAGGTAGTGGCGCTAAACTACGAGCGGGCTCGATGGGAGGGCGCGATTTTAGCGGGGACGATACCCGCCCTCGATTATCAATATGGCAACGTGTGGACGAATCTCGATGAAGTGCTTTTTGCGCGATTAGATCCGAAATTTGGCGAACCGTTTCGCGTCACGATCACGCATGCGGGGCGTAAGATTTACGAGGGGGAAATGCCCTATGTGCGGTCGTTCGGTGATGTGCCCGAAGGCGCGCCCTTACTTTATCTTAATAGTCTCATGAATGTGAGTTTTGCGCTTAATAGGGGCGATTTTGCCAAAACTCATCGTGTTGGGCGCGGGGCTCAATGGGCTGTGCGCATCGAGAAAATCACTAGCCCAATTCGTAAGGAAAACCCATGAGGGTTTTATTTTTTTTGACGGCGATGATGGCTCCGCTCGCGTTCATTTTTTCCGGGTGTCAGTCGAAGGTGCCGATGGATTACTCGCCCACGCATGCGCGTTTGTTTTTGGAATCCACGGATGGGCGCGGCCCGACTAAGATGCTGCCGAAAAGTGGGGTCGTAATTTCGATCGGGACAAAAGCGATGATCACGGAGAGCGACATCGTAAACGCCGAAGTGACCCAAGTCGATCTCGGCCGTTGTTTGATGCTACAACTGACGCCAGCAGCGACGCGTGATCTCTATCGGCTTACGGGCTCGAATCAAGGCAAGCGCCTTGTGCTGACCCTCAACGATGTCCCGGTCGGCGCGCGCAAGATCGACGCTCCTTTCACTGATGGGATTTTGTACATCTTTGTTGAAATGACGGATGCCCAACTCGAGGATCTGGTACGCGACTTGAAGCGTACATCTTTTGAAATTCAGAAAGATATCCAACGTAAGTCATGAATGGCCGCCTTTTGAGTTTTTTAATTTTTGTACTGCTAGCCGGGCGCGGTCTCAGCGCCTCACGCGTCGAGTTTGTGTGGCCGACGCCTCATTCGGGCTGGAGCGAAGGTAAACCGGCTGCCAGTTTTCTGCAGCACGCCGGATCTGGTGATCCCGCTTCAGGTGGCTTTGGCGGCGTGCGAAGTGGAGGAACTCATTTTCATGAAGGAATCGACATCGTTCCGCAGTCGCGCGATCGGCGCGGCGAGCCGATGGATGATGTGTTTGCGGCGATGGCTGGCGTGGTGCGTCACATCAACAACTCGGCGGGAGATAGTGGTTATGGGCGGTACATCGTGCTCGAGCACCCAGAAGAAACCCCGGCAGTGTATACGCTTTATGCCCATCTGGCGCGGATTGCTCCGGGCTTGCGGGTTGGCGCCGCGGTCCAGGCCGGTCAGGTGCTTGGCACGATGGGACACAGTTCGGGCGGCTACAGCATTCCCAAGGATCGATCGCATTTGCATTTTGAAATCGGACTGATGGTCACGCGTGATTTTCAAAACTGGTATGGTCAGAAAAAATTTGGGAGCGTGAATCAACAAGGACTTTGGAACGGGATGAATTTGATGGGCATTGATCCGTTAGATTTTATCGGGCTCTGGCGCACAAAACGCGTGAATACGTTTCAGGACTATTTCGCTCAATTGGAACGTGTGGTCACCGTGCGTATCGCCACCCTACGTACGCCGGATTTTGTGACGCGTTATCCCTCGTTGCTAACCAAGCCATTGCCGCTTGGGCCGGTGGGCGGTTGGGAAATCAAATTTAGCTGGACGGGACTGCCGATCGCATGGACGCCACTTTCGGCGATGGAGGTCGCTGGCTTGCCGCGGGATCAACCGCGCATCATGAGCGTGAATGCCGAGATTGAACGCCGGCAACGTAGCAAAACCCTCGCGGTGTCGCGTCGCGGCTCTTGGGCGGTAGGTAAGGATCTGGAGACCGTGTTACAGCAATTATTTGGTCTGCGTTGAGCTGCACTATCAATCAAAGGCAGGGATTGCGGACGGGCTTAGCTCAGCCTCACGCTCACGGTTTATGATTGTTGGGGTCCACCCGCTCGCCGGCTTTGATAAGGTCCTGCACTACCAAGTGCCGGAGCCGATGGTCGCGGATACGCAGCTCGGTTCGTTGGTGCGCGTGCCGGTCGGGCGGACGTTGCGACTGGGGATCGTCGGAGAGATCGGAGCGCCAAAAGATTTTCCTTTAGAAAAACTCAAAGCGCTCGCTCAGGTCTTGCATCCCTTTCCGGCCTTACCTCCGGATTTATTAGGGTTGGCTCGTTGGATGACGGGTTACTACGCGGCTCCGCTGGATGGAATCATCGAAACCATGATTCCCGTAGCCGTGCGCAACGGCGCCGGATTAAAACAGGAGAAACAGCTTTCCTTACTCCAACGTCTCAACGCTGAGGAATTAGCTCAACTTGAGAAACGGGCGCCGCAGCAGGCGCGACTTTATAAATTCATCGAACAACAATTTCGTCCGCAGAAAAAATCGCTCGTCCTGAATCGGCTTGATGTCACCGCCGCAGTGGCGAGTGCCTTGGTCCGGCGCGGTATTCTGCAAGAAACTACGCTCCGCGTCGAACGCGTCGCCTATGCCGATGATCACGCTCGCGGTGAGCTGGTGGCCGCGCAGCCCCCAGTGTTGAACGCAGAACAAAAGGCCGCGGTTGCCGCCGTCGCTGGCAAACTCGCGAGCGAGAAATTTAGCGTCTCCTTGTTGCATGGCGTCACGGGTTCGGGGAAGACCGAAGTCTATTTGCATGCGATCGACACGGTCTTGAAATCTGGCGGTGGTGTGGCGTTTTTAGTGCCCGAAGTGGCTTTGACGCCCCAGACCGTGGCGCGACTGCGCGCGCGCTTGGAGGCGATTGCGCCCGGTAATAAGTGCGTGGTCTGGCACAGTCATTTGAGTGAAGGCGAACGGCTCGATGGCTGGCTCGCGTTGGCTACGGGCGAGGCTCGGGTCGTCGTCGGCGCCCGCTCGGCGGTGTTTGCCCCGGTGCAAAATCTCCGGTTGATCGTCGTCGATGAAGAGCATGAACCTGCCTACAAGCAGGATGAATCCCCGCGCTATCATGGACGTGATGTCGCGGTCATGCGGGCGAAATTAAACGGCGCGGTGTGTTTGTTGGGTTCTGCGACCCCCTCGCTCGAAAGTTTTCACAATACCCAATCCGGGCGTTACCAGTTGCTGGAACTCAAGCAGCGCGTCGATGATCGCAAATTGCCGCATATCGACGTCGTCGATATGAAGATCGAGGTGATGAAGCAGCGCGGTCTGACCACGCTCTCGCGCAAGCTAGTCGACGCGATGCATGCGCGGCTGGAGCGCCGCGAACAGACGATTTTATTCATCAATCGGCGCGGTTACTCTTCTTCGATGTTGTGCACCAAGTGCGGCCACACTGAGGAGTGTCCGCATTGCTCGATCACCATGACGTACCATCGCAGCGATGAAACACTCCGGTGCCATCTCTGCGCCGAGCAGAGGGCGGCGCCGACTCGTTGTCCGGCTTGTGGTGCGCCAGAAATCCGCTGGCGCGGACTCGGTACACAACGGGTAGAAGAGGCCGTTCGCAGGGTGTTGCCGCGCGCTCGTTTGGAACGGATGGATACGGACACCATGAGTAAGAAAAATCGTTTCCGGGAAATTCTTGGGGATTTCCGTTTGGGTAAAATCGACATACTCATCGGCACGCAGATGATCGGCAAAGGGCTCGATTTTCCAAACGTCACTTTAGTCGGTTTGATCGACGCGGATATTTCTATGCACATTCCCGATTTCCGGGCCAATGAGCGTACATTCCAACTACTCGTCCAAGTCGCCGGACGGGCGGGTCGTGGGGATCGTGCCGGCGAAGTCGTGGTGCAGACGTTTACCCCGCAAGCCGAGGCGATCCAATTTTCCCGTCACGCGGATTTTGCGGGTTTCGCCGCCTCTGAGTTGAAGCTCAGAAAAGATTTCAACTATCCCCCTTATCGGCACTTGATTCACCATCTCTTTCGTGGACCGAATCCCGAAAAACTTAAGTTTTTTTCCGAACAATGGGCCAAGCTCGTTGAAAAAACCTTGGGAGCTCGGATCGAGTTGCGTGGACCGTCGCCTTGTCCCATCGAAAAAATCAAAGACGAGTATCGTTGGCAGCTCTGGTATTTTGTGAGCGGCGTGACTCAGGTTATTGGTGATCTGACGAAATTGCGCGCCGAGTTTGCGTGGTCGGATGATATCACGCAGGTCATTGACGTGGACCCCGTGAGTCTGATGTGAACCCGGTCCTGCTTAATCGATACTTTTCGAATAGAATTTTTTCTGCACGTTTGAAGCTCCCCGCATGAACACCTCCGCAAAGTCGCTCCGCATTTATTTTATGGGCATCTGTGGTACGGCGATGGGGAATGCCGCGCTGCTCGCGCGAGCGGCGGGCCATGAGATTTCTGGAGCTGATACCAGCGTCTATCCTCCGATGAGCACCGTGCTCCACGCAGCGGGTATCACGCTGCACGAGGGCTACGAGGCGGCGCGTTTGGAACGACTCGCCCCGGATCTTGTGGTGGTGGGTAACGCGATGTCCCGAGGAAATGTGGAGGTCGAGTGGTTGCTCGATACGAGGGCGTTGCCGTTTACTTCATTGCCGGCGTTTTTGGCGGACTTTGTTTTAAAAGGGCGGAAAAATATCGTCATCGCGGGCACGCACGGTAAGACGACGACGACTGCGCTCACCGCCTATTTGCTGCGCGCGGCCGGTTGCGATCCGGGCTTTTTGATTGGTGGAGTTCCGCTCGATCCGCCGGTGGGGAATCACCTCGGCTCAAGCAAAGATCCTTTTGTGATTGAGGGTGACGAATACGACAGCGCGTTCTTCGACAAGCGGAGCAAATTTATCCACTACGCGCCCCATATCGCGGTCATTAACAATCTCGAGTTCGACCATGCGGATATTTTTCGCGATCTGGCGGACGTGCAGCGGACTTTTTTGCATTTCACGCGCATTGTGCCGCGCAACGGCTACGTCGTCTTGAATGGTGATGATGTTAATATCCAGGCCTTGGGGTCTTTGGGCTGGACGCAGGTCATGAGGGTCGGAACCGGGGAACACAATCATCTGCGTATTCAGAATTTTGTCGAGGGCGCGAACGGCGTTGAATTTTCGCTGTTTTGGCGCGGACAACATTGGACGGATGTGAGTTGGACGCAGTCCGGGATTTATAACGCGCGAAACGCCGCGATGGCTGCGCTCGCCTCGGCGCTCGCGGTTTGTCCTGAAAACCCGACCGCTTTCGCGCTGCATGCGTTGGCCTCTTTTCGCGGGGTGAAACGACGGCAGGAAATTTTACTGCGTACTCCGCAACTCACCGTGATCGAAGATTTCGGCCATCACCCGACGGCGTTGGCTGAGACGTTGCGTGCTTTTCGGGCGCGTTATGCAGGCGCGCGGCTCACGGCAGTTTTTGAACCTCGGAGCAACACCGCCCGAACGAAGGCGATGCAGGCCGGCTTCGAGCAAGCCTTGGCCCTCGCCGACGAAGTTTACTTAGGCGCGGTAAATCGTCCGGATAAATTAAAAGCTGAAGAGCGATTCGATCCTGAAACGGTCGTGCTGAATCTCCAGCGGGTTGGAGTTCACGCGCGCACCGCAGCGAGCAATCTTGAGCTGTTGGGGTTGTTGAAAACGGAAACATTGCAGTCAGCGGTGCCGCGCGTCGTAGCTTTTTTCAGCAATGGTTCGTTTGACGGAATCGTGCAGGGCTACGCGGCTGCGGCGCGCGTTTGATTTCCCGGCGCTTGTTTCAATTGGCGCAAAAAAACCGCGCCTCCCTTCGGGCCGGGCAGCGCGGTTTAGTTTATGTCGGACGCCGATTTTTGCGTCGGCACCCTGTCTGCGCCGCTAAGCTACTTGATTGAGCTTCAACTCTTCGAGGTGGGAGTTTTGTTCGTTTTGGCGTTTGACCTTATATAGCCGAGAGCGACGGCGGAGCATGCGATCGAGTTTATCGATCAACAGCGAGACGGCCTTGTGGCATTCGTCGGATTCGACCATCGCGTTCATATCGGGGCCTTGGATGGCGATGTGGCCTTTGGCTTTGAAACGCGTGCCAACGGTCTCTTTGGGGTCGTATTCTAACTCGACGCGGAGACGCACGATGCGCTCCTCGTGTCTGAACAACCGTTCCGATTTCTCTCGGACAAACGTTTTGAGCGACGGAGTCAGCTCAAGATGGATGCCGGAAACGATCAGTTCGTGGTGGTTTTGTCTGTTCATGTTTCTGCGTATGTTTTGGGTTAGCGCAGTCGGCCGGATGGTCGGCTGTCGAAAAGTTCAAAATCAACTACCCATCCCATGGCCCCGTTAAACGAAGCGCTGAAGGATTTCACGACCGTCATTGTGACGGGCGGATCTTCCGGTATTGGAAAATCATTCATCGAACGGTGCTTAGCGTTGAACCCCGCTTTGGTGATTTGCAACTTATCTCGGCGCGAACCGCAGTTTGATTCGCGCTCGATTAAACTGAGGCATTTCCCCTGCGACCTCGCCCAGTCTGATGCGGTGAAAAAAAATGCCGCCGCGATAGAAGCGTTTTTACAGCACGCTGCGCCTGAGGGACGCGTGCTGTTGATCAACAACAGCGGTTTCGGGGCCTACGGACATTTTCCCGACCCAAGCATCGCCCACGTCACGGAAATGATCGATGTGAACGTGCGGGCAGTTGTCGAGTTGACGGGGCTTTTGTTGCCTCTGTTGCGGCGGCGCGGTGGCGTGATCGTGAACGTGGCCTCGACGGCGGCGTTTCAGCCGACCGCGTACATGGCGGCGTACGGTGCGAGTAAGGCGTTTGTCCTGCATTGGAGTTTAGCTTTGAACGAGGAATTGCGCGGCACGGGCGTACGGGCCTTGGCGCTGTGTCCGGGGCCGACGGCGACTGATTTCTTTCGGCGCGCGGGTTTACAGCAGGGCAGCGTCGCGGATAGTCTCAGCATGACGTGCGATGACGTGATCACGGCGACGCTTCAAGCCGTCGAAGCGCGGCGCAGTCTCGTGGTGCCAGGTTGGAAGAATAAGGTCTCGGCGTTTTTCGTCTCTAAATTGTCTAAGCCTCTCGCGGCGCGGTTGGCGGCGATGGTCTTGGCGCGCTTTCGGCTTAAAAAGGTGGCAACGTGAGTCTCGATTCTGCAGCGACTGGTGGCATCCCTGAGTTGAGTTATGATCCTTGGCTGGCGTGTGCTTGGCCGCGACAGGTCACGACGGGAAAAGTCCGCATGATCACGTTTGAAGAGATCAAATCTTGGGTAATTTATGAGGACGATCGCTTGCTGGTCGTAAACAAACCTGGCGACGTGGTGTGCCATCCGTCGAAGGCGGGGCCGTGGTCGAGTTTGGTCGGAGCGGCTCGCGAGTACACAGGTTTAGCGACGATGCATTTGGTCTTTCGATTGGACCGTGAGACCAGTGGCGTTGTGGTGCTCGCTAAAGACGCCAAGATGGCGAGCGTGCTGCAGACGGCGATGATGGATCGCAAAGCCGGCAAAGTTTATCTCGCGGTGATGTCGGGCGAATTGCCAGCGCCCATTACGGTGAATCAACCGCTCGGCGATGACCGGGCGAGTCCGGTATTTATCAAGTCGACGGTGGTTGAAGGCGGCCAAGCTGCGGTCACTCATTTCACGCCGTTGGTGGCGGCGGGCGGATTTACCTTAGCGCGGGTGGTGACAGAGACCGGACGCAAGCATCAGATTCGCGCTCACGCTCAGTGGTTGGGGCATTCGTTAGTCGGAGACAAAATCTACGGGCCAGATGCGCAGCTTTATTTGGACTTTATAACCAAGGGCTGGTCGGCGGCGCTAGAGGAGAAATTATTGTTGCCGCGCCAGGCGCTACATTGCGCCGAGATTGATTTGAGTGCCGTGGGTGCGCCGCAGATTTTCAAGGCCGAGATGGCGGCGGATATGCGGACTTTTTGTCTAAATCGTGGATTAATCGTGTAGTGGCGCTGGTGATGGCCACGCGATGAGCCTTAATCCGATGTTCGAGCGGAAAAGCTGAAGGTGACTCAAGGGTGTAACTGATCGTCGTATGATGGGCACGTAGGTAAATTGCCTCAGGCCAGGTTTCACGTAGCAGCGGGTCGTCGACCGGACGAATGATGCCTTTAGCCGCGGTGGTTCTGCCATCGATCACGGGCGCTTCGTCGATAGGGCAACATTCACGCACGGCATCGAGTATAGGGTCCGCTAGGCTCGGGCGTTGGTGGGGATTTAATTCGTAGAGATAGTAGCCGGTCGATTCCCAGTCTTCATGGATGCAGAGCGTGAGGTGAAAGGGTGGTTGGCGTTGGAGCCAACCGATGTGCGCGCGGGTCTCGGTGGCGCGGACGTCGAGAAAATCGCGATTGAGATCGAGACCGCTGGCATTTTCGCGCGTCCCGCGGACGAGACCGGTGGGGTTTAGAACGGGACAAATAAACCACGTCGCGCGGTCGTCGAAAAATCCAGTTTCAAGGAGCGCCAGCAGCGTAAGCGGCGGGGCTGGTTCGTCTCCGTGCATCCCCGCGGAAAGATAAATACGTGGGCGATTTCCCGGCGCGCGCTTGGTCAGAGCGATTAATGGAAATCCGTCAATTTCGCCGTACTGCTCCACGCGGAAGCCGGCCGCACGACCCGCGAGGCGGAAGCGTGCGGCGACATCGGCAGGATCAAACGGAGCGGCTTTGACAGTGGACACGGGCTGCTTCTTGCTGACCGTTTCCACGAAGCACAAGCCGCAATCTTTCTCTCCGATCATGTCACCCGTTCGCGTTCGTTTCGCCCCTAGTCCTACAGGTTTTTTTCATATCGGCAGCGCCCGCACGGCGTTGTTCAACTGGCTTTACGCGCGCCACACGGGCGGCGTTTTCATTCTCCGCATCGAGGACACCGACAAGGAGCGCAACAGTGAACAGTTTCTCAACGTGATCTACGATTCCTTGCGCTGGCTGGGTCTGAATTGGGACGAAGGTCCGTTGGTCGGCGGCGCGTTTGGTCCTTATCGCCAAAGTGAACGCGCGGCGATTTACGCGGAGTATTTAGAAAAACTTAAAGCCGCTGGACGCACTTACGAGAAAGACGGCGCCGTGTGGTTCAAACTGCTCGGAGAACGTTATGAAATTTACGACGAGCACCGCAAAAAGACGGTCACCAAGGTCAAAGTGGCGCCAACCGTCATCGAAGATCAAATCCGTGGTCATGTGGAGCGCGTCGAAGATGAGGACTTTGTGATCGTGCGCTCGGATGGGAATCCGGTGTTTCATTTCGTGAACGTCGTAGACGATATCGCGATGCAGATCACGCACGTGATTCGCGGCGAGGATCACCTTTCGAACACCAGCAAACACGTCGAGTTGTTCAAGGCCCTCGGCGCGCCCGTGCCGGCGTTCGCGCACATTCCACTGATTCTTAAGCAAAACGGCCCGGGGAAAATGTCGAAACGCGACCAAGGCGCGCTCATCGAGGAATATCAAAAGCGTGGATTTTTGCCCGAGGCGTTGGTGAATTTTTTGTGTCTGCTCGGTTGGAACCCGAAGGATGATCGTGAGAAGATGCTGATCTCGGACGTGATCCAATTGTTTGATTTGCCGGGGGTGAATCAGAGTAACGCGCGCTTCGACGAGAAGAAACTCGCGCACATGAACATGGCTTATTTGCTCGCTTTGCCGACGGAGCGATTTGTCGAGGAGGCCAAGGCGTTTTTCGAAAAACATCCGGCGGGTGTGGCCGCGCTCGCGCAACCCGAAGTGTTCCGCGAAGTGATGTTGCTCGCGCAACCAAAGATCAAAGGTTTCGAGGAGTTGCCGGCTTACACGGGATATTTTTTCAACGACGACTTTGCGCTCGATCCCAAGGTTAAAGACAAAGTCATGGCCAAGCCGGAAGCGAAGACCCGCCTCGGTGAATTGATCGCGGCGTTACCCGCGATGGATTTATCCAGCGACAGCGCGATCGAAGAAGCGATCAAGGCCCTCGCCACGAGCCATGGCCTGGGCTTTGGCGATTATCAGGCTGTAGCGCGGCTCGCAGTCTCCGGGACGAACGCCGGACCCAGTATCACCAGTATTTTCCGGGTGCTGGGACGGAACCGCGTCGAGCAACGCCTCGCGCGGCTTCTCGCGTTCGCTTGAGCGTGCGGATTATTTCTCGGTGCGGGTGATCGCCGTCGGGCTGAATGCGACGTTAATCGTCTTGCCGTTCACCGTGTATGAAACGGTGGGCGACGAGCTCTGCGGATCGAGTTTGCACGTGATGGGCTGGCGAGCGGAGTTCAGTTCGCCGGGATAAAAGACGGCAGCGATGAGGTTTTCTTCGGCGGGCGCTTTGACCAAGGTGCTGAAATATGGGGCCCACGAAAGCGTGGCTTCTTGTGTAACGGGCAAATCTGGCTGGCGGCCCTGCGTGAGGGTGAAATCCCCAGCGAATAGCGCCTGCATGGTCATGGTGCTGTTGCGCGCACGCGCGGTGGGGGCTTCGGCGGTAGCGTAGCGGTGTTCGCCGTTTTTGGTCGGGGTCGTGGCGCGTTTTGTAGAGTTAGCGGGAGCGCGAGGAGCTTCCGCGGCCGCAGGATTTTCGGCGGCGGCGTGAAGCAGGACTTGGTTGTCTTTGAGGGTGGCTTGGACGCCCGTGTGAAAGCGCACTTCGATATTCGCGCCCACGGCGCAACGTACGCGATCGAGAACGACGACGATGTTGTTAACTTTATCGAGGACGATGGAACGCTGCCATTGTTTGAGTTCCTTGCCGGGATAAGCGCGGGTGGGGTCCATGCTGACGGCGGCGAACGTGGGCTCGGATTGGTAGTGCGTGATCTTGCCGCCGATGCCGGTCTGCCAGGGTTGGTCTTTGAGTTTGGCGCAGATTTGTTCCTCGCCGTTGACCATGACGACGTTGTGGCCGGCAGTGCGGGCTTGGAGATAATCCCAACGTAGGGCGCCGAAATACTGTTCGTCGTAGGGCGTGCGGGGGACTTCGCCGACGAAGGTGAGGTTATGCCAAGTGAGGTTGAACGTGCCGATGTCGAGATGCCCGTGGTGTGGGTCGTCGTTCATGCCGGCTTTGGTCGCGATGGTGACGGCATCGGGCGTGAAATCGCGGCGCAGAAAGGCCCAGTCGATGCTGGGGAAATATTTGGAGGCCTCCGTCGGTGCTTGGGCGGCGACGGTGCTCGCGGGCCAGAGCAGGTCAAAAATGCTGCCTTGGGCGCGCCCGAAGGTTTTGGCGTACCAAGCAGCCTGAGGGTCGCCGCTTTCTTGGACCATTTTATTGATGACGTAGGACTCCCCGACGGGATTGCCGGAGCTATCACCGAAGCCACCGGTAAGACCAAAGAGGGCGAAGTCTACGGGATGTGGGTAAAGGCTGCGGTGTTGGAAGAGATTCACCTTGCCGCCGCTCGCGCGTTTGAGGGCGTCAATCAAGCGCAGGCTCTCACCAACGCCGTAGGCCCAATAGCCGCGGCCTTCCTGCCATGCACCGTCGGTGCCGATCTGTTCGAGCATGTTCCAGACGCCTTCATAGGAGCGGGCAACGACGTCGGTGAGTTGAGGATCTTCGCCGAGGAGGGCGAGGGCGGCGAGACCGAGGCCGGTGTGACAGATGCCGGACCAGTTGCATTTGTAAGCGGAGGCCCACCAGAAATACTCGTAGTTGCCGCGGACGCGCGTGATGGCTTTTTCCAAGAGCGCGCCGCGGATGCGATCGCGCTGGGCCTTGGTGAGAGCGGAATGGAGCCAGTCGTAGATGTAGGCCAGGCGTTGGCTCGTGGCGCTGGCGGTGATGTCGTAGGAGAAAACCACTTGGTCGTCTTTGGCGCCGTAAGGCCAGACACGCGGATAAATCACATCGAAGGAATGCGCGGATTGAATCCAAGATTCTTGAGCGCAGACAATATTTGCATGTTCAAACGCTTTGCCGACGTACGCCGTGTCGCCGGTCATTTGGTAGAGAAACGCCAACGTGAAGGCCGCGTCGAGATGTTCAGCCACGTAGCGGCGATAATCGTCGGCCCCGACGTAGCGCGTGTGAATGATCCGCGGCGGGGCCTCGCGTTGGGCGGTGGCGTGGAGCAAGCGACGGCCTTCGAGCAGGAGTCGCGCAAAGGTCTCGGCGGATTTCGGATCATTTTTAATCCGTGCGAGCATCGCAGGTTTTTCCTCGGCGCTGAAAATGAGATAAGGATGTTGGCGGGGATGCTGTGCGAGCAGAGTGGCGAGCGCTTTGAAATCCGGAGTCTCGGCGTGCAGCAAAGATACGGCGGCGAGCATGAGGGCGAAACAGAGACGAAAAGCGTACATGGGTGGGGTGGGTTAGTGGGGTTGACGCGAGCTTGCCGTAGAAGATGCGATCCGACGCGCAGAAATAGAAATAAAAACCCGCGCTGTGTCGGCGCGGGTCGAGTGCGGTAATGCGAGTGGGCGCGCGGAGTTATTTTTGACCGGGCGGCTTTCCCGCCCAAGCATCGCGGAGAGTGATGGTGCGGTTGAACACAAGTCGTCCGGTCGCGTGGTCTTTGGCGTCGGGCGTGAAGTAGCCGAGACGTTCGAATTGAAAGCTCTCGCCGGATTGGGCGTCAGCGAGGGCGGGTTCGAGTTTGGCGGTGACGACTTCGAGCGACTGCGGGTTTACATGTTGGAGAAAGTCGTCGCTCGCGCCCGGTTCTGGCACGGTGAAGAGGCGATCGTAGAGGCGTACTTCGGCGTCGATAGCCTGCGACGCGCTGACCCAGTGGATGGTGCCTTTGACTTTTTTGTCGGAGTTGGGTTGGCCGGAGCGCGTGGTGAGATCGGCGGTGCAACGCAGCTCGGTGATCAGGCCCGCGGCGTCTTTCACGATTGCATCGAGCTTGATGATGCAGGCGTATTTCAGGCGCACCTCGCCGCCTGGTTTGAGGCGGAAATATTTCGGCGGCGGGACCTCGGCGAAATCGTCGCTCTCGATGTAGACTTCGCGGGTCAGATCTAGGGGCCGGGTCGTGGGCGTTTCGTCTTGGGGATTATTGGTGGCTTCGCAGGCGATCGATTCGCCGGCAGCGATGTTGGTGAGCACGAGTTTGATCGGCTTCAACACGGCGAGGCGACGATGGGCGAGGGTATTGAGTTCGTTACGAATAGCGTTTTCGAAGACCGCGACCTCGGT
>CAJAFD010000129.1 GCA_903938935.1 uncultured Opitutia bacterium | reverse complement strand
GCGGGGACAAGTTTAAGACAGTGCCACGGCTTTTTTGGTGGAAATGAACAGGGCGGGCTGGTTGGGCCCGCCCGGAAAGGCGTTACTTGGTTTCTTCGGGCTTTTTTTCTTCCGCTTTTGCGGCGGATTTTTTCTCTACAGCCTTTTCGTTTTTCTCGGCTTCGTCTTTCAGCTCTTTCATGGGGCTCGTGTCGATGGGCTCTTTGAAGAGTTGGAAGCGGCTCTTGATGGCGCGGCGGGGCCAGAAGTTGTTTTCGACTTCGGCGTCGCCGATCTCTTCGTGCGGGTCGATTTGCAGGGCTTTGATTTCCTTCTGCGTCATGATGAGTTTGGCGGCCTTGACGTTGTCGACGCGCCAGATTTCGGCTGGGATGCGGAGTTCTTCGGTGGAGCCGTCCGTGTAGTCGATTTTTAAGATGATCGGCATGACGAGGCCGCCGACGTTGCTGAATTCGACGAGGTAAAAGTTGCGTTTGGTTTTGAGGACGTCGGCGCGGATTTTGTCTTTGGCGAGGGTTTTGAGGAGCTCCTCGTATTTCTTTTTGTCGCTGGGGAGGATCGTAGCTTCGTCGTAGTCGTTGTAGAAATCGCGGAGCTCGGGGTAGGCGTCGATGCGCTTGGGCAGCGTGGCGTTGCGAGTCTGCGCGGGGGTGCGGGGGCGGTCGGCTTTTTCTTGTTTGGCGCGGGGTTTCTCGATGGCGGGGTCGCGGGTGTCGAGGGTGTAGGCGCGGACGGCGTCGAGGGAGAGGTCGACGTGGTCGTTGGTGTAGAACCAGCCGCGCCAGAACCAGTCGAGGTCGACGCCGCTGGCGTCTTCCATGGTGCGGAAGAAGTCGGCGGGGTAGGGGCGTTTGAAGGCCCAGCGTTGGGCGTAGGTTTTGAAGGCGTGGTCGAAGAGTTCGCGGCCGAGGATGGTTTCGCGGAGGAGGTTGAGGGCGACGGCGGGTTTGCCGTAGGCGTTGGGGCCGAGTTGAGCGATGGATTCGCTGTTGGTCATGATGGGGACTTGGCCGTCGCCGGTCATGTAGCCAACCATGTCACGGGCTTCGGCGCGGCGCGAGGGATAGTCTTTTTCCCATTGCTGTTCGGCGAGGGTTTGCACGAAGGAGTTGAGGCCTTCGTCCATCCAGGTCCATTGGCGCTCGTCGGAGTTGACGATCATGGGGAAGTAGTTGTGGCCGACTTCGTGGATGATGACGGAGATGAGGGCGTATTTGGTGGCGCGGCTGTAGGTGCCGTCTTCGGTGGGGCGGGGGCCGTTGAAGCAGATCATGGGGTATTCCATGCCGCCGATGGGGCCGTTGATGGATTGGGCGACGGCGTAGGGATACGCGAAGGTGTGTTTCGAATAAATATCGAGCGTGTGGATGATGGCGTGGGTGGAGTATTTCGACCAGAGCGGCTCGGCTTCGTTCGGGTAGAACGACATCGCCATGACGGGTTGTTTGGGGTCGGGCGAGGCGTGGTGGGGCGCGCCCATGGCGTCCCAGATGAATTTACGGGAGGAGGCGAAGGCGAAGTCGCGGACGTTGTCGGCTTTGAAGATCCAGGTTTTGGTGCCGGTGGGTTTGCCGGTTTCGGCGGCTTTGGCTTCGGCGGGGGTGACGATGAAGACGGGCTTGGGCGCGGTGGCGGCGGTTTTGAGGCGGGCGCGTTGCGTGGCGGTGAGGACTTGCTCGGGGTTTTGGAGGACGCCGGTGGCGGAGACGATGTGGTCGCTCGGGACGGTGAGGCGGACGAGGTAGTCGCCGAACTCGAGGGTGAATTCGCCGCGGCCGAGGTATTGTTTGTGCTGCCAGCCCATGGTGTCGTTGTAGGCGGCCATGCGGGGGAACCACTGGGCGATTTCGTAGAGGTAGTTTTTGTCTTTCTCGAAATATTCGTAGCCGCAGCGCAGGGAGAGGAGCTTGGCGTTGTTGATGAGGTAGGACCAGGAGACCTTGAAGGTGGTCTTGGCGCCGGGGGCGAGGGGCGCGGGCAGGTCGATGCGCATCATGGTTTTCACAACCGTGTGCGGGAGGGCGGTGCCGGCGGCGTCGGTGACGGCGGAGATTTTTAAATCGCTGTCGTAGCTTTCTTGGAGGAGGAGCGCTTCGAGGCTGGCGTAGGGAAATTTATCGAGCGGGTTGGCGCCGGGTGTGGCGCGGGGGATGCCAGAGGTGACGCGGTTATCGGAACCGTGGGCGAAGATGTTGGGGTCGAGCTGGAGCCAGAGGTAGGCGAGGGCGTCGGGGGAGGCGTTGTTGTAAGTGATGGTGGCGGCGCCGGTGAGGGATTGCTTGGTGTCGTCGAGGGTGGCGTCGATGACGTAGTCGGCGCGTTGTTGCCAATAGGCGTGGCCGGGCGCGCCGGAGGCGGTGCGTTGGGCGTTGGGCGTCGGGAGGAGCTCTTCGAGTTGGCGGAATTTATCGGTGGGGAGCGGCTTGGTCGTGTAGGGCTGGGCGAGCAAGGTCGAAGCCAGCGTGAGGGCCAGCGCAGTGGCGGAGAGGGTAAAACGCATGGGGTTAAAGAGCCGGTTGCGTGCCGCGTGGCAAAAATAAACGATGCGTTTTATGCGCGGCTCGGGTCCGGACGGACTCGGCGATTGGGCGCAAAAAAAGCGCCGACGTTGAGGCCGGCGCTGAGTGGCTTGGAAAGATGAGGGCTCAGAGAGCGCGGCTCGGGTTGAGCGCGCGCGGCAAGTTTTTAGTAGCCGACGGCTTTGGCGTCGGCTTTGCGCGGGTCGGCGGCGCCCAGCAGGAGTTTGGTCACCGGATCGATCATGATCGTCTCGCCGTCGCCGCCGACGACGTTGGGGCGTTCGTTGAGTTTGTGGCCTTTGGCGGTGAGGATCGCGGTCGTGTCGGGGCTCATCCCGAAACGGTCGTAGCTGATGTCGGCCGGTTGCCACTGGTGGTGGAAGCGCGGGAACTCGACGGCCTGCATGACGGGCATGTTGTGATCGAGGACGTTGGTGATGATCTCGAGGACGGTGTTGATGATCGTGGGGCCGCCGGGGCTGCCGGTGACGAGCACGAGTGCGCCGTTTTTGAGGACGAAGGTCGGGGTCATGGACGAGAGCGGGCGTTTGCCGGGGGCGATGGCGTTGGCGGGACCTTGGAGGAGGCCAAACATGTTTTTGACGCCGATCTTCGAGGTGAAGTCGTCCATTTCGTTGTTCATGAGGATGCCGGTGCCGGGGATGGTGACGCCGGAGCCGAAGCCGCCGTTGAGCGTGTAGGTGTTGCTGACGGCGTTGCCGGCGGCGTCGACGATCGAGTAGTGGGTAGTCTCGGTCGATTCGGCGGCGTTGAGACGCGAGCCTTGGGCGGTGAGGGGCTTCCAACCGGCGGGTTTACCGGGAGCGAGGCCGTCGCTCGGTGTGGCTTTGGCGGGGTCGAAATTTTTCATGAGACCGGCGAGATAAGCGCGGTCGAGAAGCCCCGCGGTGGGAACGTTCACGAAATCAGGGTCGCCGAGGAATTCAGCGCGGTCGCGGAAGGCGCGGCGCATGACTTCGATGAAGAGGTGGTATTTCGCGGCGGAGTTGGCGCCGAGTTGGGCGACGTCAAAGGGCTCGAGCATGCCGAGCATCTGCAGCAGGGCGATGCCGCCCGAGCTGGGCGGGGGCATGGTGACGATCTCGTAGCCGCGGTAGTTGCCGCGCAAGGGCGTGCGCTCGACGGCGGTATAACCCTTGAGGTCGGCGAGGGTGATGTTGCCGCCGTTTTTGGCCATGGCGTCGGCGATGAGGCGGGCGGTTTCGCCTTCGTAAAATTCGCGCGGGCCGTGTTTTTGGAGGCGGGCGAAGGTGGCGGCGAGCTCGGGCTGGCGCCAGAGGACGCCGGTCTTGTGAAACGCGCCGTCGGCGAGGTAGATGCGCTTGGACTCAGGAAATTGACCGAGAAGTTTGGCGGCGGTTTTGAGGCCGGCGGCGGTCGCTTGGGAAACAATAAAACCATCGGCGGCGAGGCGGCGGGCGGGTTCGCAGATGTCGGCCCAAGTGACTTTACCGGAGCCGTATTTTTGCTGGGCGAGCGCGAAGCCGGCGACGGAGCCGGGGATGCCACTGGCGCTCCAACCGACGGTGGAGGAGCCGGGGCCGGGTTTGATGACGTTGCCGTCGGGGCCGACATACATGTCGCGGCCGGACTTGGCGGGCGCGGTCTCGCGGTAGTCGATGGCGACGTCGCGCCCATCGGCGAGGTGGATCATCATGAAACCGCCACCACCGATGTTGCCGGCAAACGGAAACACCACGGTGAGCGCGAGGCCGACGGCGGCGCCGGCATCGACGGCGTTGCCGCCTTTTTTGAGGATTTCCACGCCGGCTTCGGAGGCGAGGACGTGGGCGGAGGTGACGATCGCGTGCTCAGCTTCAACGGCGGTGCGTTGCGCGTGGGCGAGGGGCGAGGAGGCGAAAACCAGCGCGGCGCTGGCGAGCCACGTGGTCAAGCGACGGGTAATCATCATGGTGCGCCTAGATTCTGCGTAACGAGCGGTGGCGCAAGCGGAAGTTTGGAGGCGCTTTATGAGGTAAACGCTGAGCGCGTCATAATCAGGTGCAGGCTTGTTTTGTAACAGAAACTTAACCATCTTCTATTTCGCATGAACACCTCCTCACCAAGTAATTCCGCGCCATTTACCACGCGCGTTCAGTGGCGGCTATTGACCGCTTTGCCCGTCGCCGCGTTTTTGGCCAGCGTTTCTTCCTCCTTGATCGGCCAGACGGCGCCAAGCGCCAAACCCGCTGGCGAAGAAATCATCAAACTCGAAGCCTTCATCTCGACCGGATCGCGTTTCAATAACCGCACCGTCACCGAGTCGCCCGTGCCGATCGACATCGTCACCAGCAACGACATCAACCAAGGTGGCTACACCGAGACGTCCCAAGCCATCCAGGCCCTCGTCCCGTCGTTCAATTTCCCGCGTCCCTCGCTCACCGACGGCACGGACCACATCCGTCCCGCCACGCTGCGTGGTCTCGCCCCCGACCAGACCCTCGTGCTGATCAACGGCAAACGCCGCCACACCAGCTCGCTCGTCAACCTCAACGGCTCCATCGGCCGCGGCTCCGTCTCCACGGATTTCAACGCCATCCCGACCTCCGTCATCGGCAGCATCGAAGTGCTCCGTGACGGCGCCTCCGCGCAATACGGCTCCGATGCCATCGCCGGCGTCATCAACGTCATCCTCCGCAAAGACATCGGCTGGGGTTCCACCGTTGCTTACGGCGCCACCCAACGCGGCGACGGTCGCGATCTGAAAGTCGACGCCTACGCTGGCACCAAATTGGGCAAAGGCGGCTCGCTCTTCCTTACCTCCTACATCCGCAACCACAGCCCGACCAGCCGCATCGAAGCCGATACGCGCCAACAATATTTCGGCACCAACGCCACGACCGGCGCCAAGACTGCGATCTCGGGCAACTACGGCTCCGGCACCGGCCTCAGCGCGGCCAACGGCACACTCGATCCCCGCGAAGCCACCATCAACCGCTACAACCACCGCTTCGGCGACCCACGCTCCAAAGAGCAAGGCGTCTGGTTCAACGGCGAACTTCCCCTCGATAACGGTCTTGAATTCTACTTCTTCGGCGGCGGCAGCATCAAACACTCCGAAGGCGCCGGCTTCTTCCGTCGTCCCGGTCAAGACAACACCATCCGCGCCATTTATCCCAACGGTTTCCTCCCGGTCATTCAGGCCAAGGTTACCGATTACTCTGTTGGCGCCGGCCTCAAAGGCAAAGCCGGTGGTTGGGCCTGGGACCTTAGCACCGTTTACGGCAGCAATATCCTCAACTACGTGACCGCTGAATCCGAAAACGCCACGCTCGGCAATTCCAGCAAGACCAGCTTCAACGACGGTAGACTCACGTTCAACCAATCGACGTCCAACTTCGAACTCACCAACCAGTTTGAAATCGGTTTCAAATCTCCGCTCAAGGTCGCCCTCGGCACCGAGCTGCGCTGGGAACAATACGAAGTCGGCGCTGGCGAGCCCGATTCTTACCGCGACGGCGGCGTCCGCATCATCGACGGCCCCAGCGCTGGCGCCCTCGCTCCGGTCGGCGCGCAGGTCTTCGGCGGTTTCAAACCCTCCGATGCCGGTTCCCACAGTCGCGATGCCAAATCGGCCTACGTCGATTTCGAACAAAACATCACCGAGCAATGGCTCATCTCCGCGGCGGGCCGCTTTGAGGAATACAGCGATTTCGGCAACAACAGCACCGGCAAACTTGCTTCTCGTTTCGCCGTCACCAAGGCGTTCGCTCTGCGTGGCTCGCTCAGCACCGGCTTCCGCGCTCCACATTTGGCGCAGCAATGGTTCAGCTCCACGGCGACCAACAACATCGGCGGCGTGCTCCTCGAAGTGAGCACCTTCCCGGTTTCTCAGCCCCTCGCCAAGGCCCTTGGCGCTTCAGACCTCAAGCCCGAGAAATCCACCAGCGAGAGCATCGGCTTCACCTCCGAGCCCTTCGCCAACTTCACCGCCTCGGTCGATTTCTACCGCACCAATATCAAGGACCGCATCGTCCTCTCCAGCAATTACACGGGCGCGGCGGTGACCAACTTCCTCACCTCGCAGGGTCTGCCCGCGGTCGGTGGCGGTCGCTACTTCACCAACGCCGTCGACACCAAGACCGAAGGCGTCGATGTGACCCTCCGCTATAAAATGAATCTCAAAGAGCTCGGTAAACTCACTCTGACCGCCAGCGCCAATCACGGCTCGACGAAGGTCACCAAATTCAAGCCCACCCCGCCGCAGCTCGCCGCTCTCGGTATCACCACGCCGCTCTTCGACCTCACGGAAAAAATCCGTATGGAAAAAGGTCAACCCCGTGACGTGTTGAACTTCATCGCGAACTACGAGATCAATAAATTCTCGTTCCAACTCCGCCAAGTCCGTTACGGCGAAGTCTCCGCCGTCGCCCTGGGCAACAACAGCGGCATCAACGCCGCCACGCAGTCCGCGCTCCTCGGCGGCTACAATGTCGAACTCGTCGACGCCATCGCCGGCAGTGCCGCGGGTAACAAGCAAGTTATCCAGACCTTCGCCGCCAAGTGGATCACCGACCTCGATGTCGCCTACCGCGTGAACAAACAGTTCACCGTTTCGGTCGGCGCGAACAACCTGTTCAACATCTATCCCACGCAGAATATCCGCTCGAAGATCGTTAATGGCGCCCCCTACACCGGTAGCGACAACGTCGGCATCTTCCCTTACAGCGGCATCTCGCCCTTCGGTTTCAACGGCACCTTCTATTACACGAAGGCCACCTACAAATTCTAAGGACGACGACAGCGTCTCCCGTTTGATTTCAGGCGCGGCGCCCCTCGGGCTCCGCGCCTTTTTTTGTGCCCCCGCCGCGCGCGCCGACCTCGCGCGCGCCGCCCGCGAACCCACGCGACGACGGAATTTTTTTGCCGAGTAATTTTCGGAAAGGGATTGCTGGAAACTTCTCGCTAATCAATGTCGTGTGACCATGGCCCTGCTTTCCAACGGACTCGCCCCCACATCCCTGCGTGGACAGGAGCCCAAGAAGCGTGGTCCCGGCTTGCTCGCCGCTCAGGCGGCCGCCAAACAAAAATCCTACGAGAAGCGCGCCCAGAAATATAAATTACCGCTCGGTGAGCTCGCGTTGTTTACGCAGCAACTCGCCTCCTTACTCGTTGCTGGTTTGCCCTTGGTGCAGTGCCTCGAAGCCTTGCAAGATCAGACGGAAGATCAGGTTTTTCGGATCGTGATCCGCGACGTGCGCCTGGATATCTCGGCGGGAAATTCATTTTCCTCCGCGGTTAAAAAATTTCCCCGCGCCTTTCCTAATTTGTTCACTTCGATGGTGGAGGCCGGCGAAGCGAGCGGCGGCTTGGCGGAGATTTTAGGCAAAGTCGCCGGCTATTTCGAATCTTCCGTCAGGCTCACCAAGAAAGTTAAATCCGCGATGACTTACCCCATCGCCGTCATCGGCCTCGCGGTGGCACTGGTCAATGTGTTGCTCATCTTTGTTATCCCGGTCTTCGCGGATATGTTTAAGGACTTCGGCGCTAAGCTCCCCGCGCCGACCCAGTTCCTCATCGAACTGAGTAATTTCCTGAAATCGTATTTTTTCTACCTCGTCGCGCTTGGCTACGGGATATATTGGGGCCTGGGAAAATATATCGCCACGCCCAAGGGCCGGGCCACCAAGGATCAACTGCTCGTGCGGGCACCGATTTTTGGTAACCTCATTCATAAAATCACGCTCTCCCGTTTTTGCCGGACCTATGCGACGCTCATCCGCTCCGGCGTGCCCATCTTGCGCACGCTCGAGATCGTCGCCACGGCGAGTGATAAGGTGCAGATTGAAGGCGCCTGCGTGCAGATTGCCCAACACGTCAGCCAAGGTGGCCAAGTTTCAGAAATCCTCTCCACCAATGAATTTTTCCCGCCGATGATGAAGCACATGGTCAAGGCCGGCGAGGCGACCGGCAACGTCGACGGCATGATGAACAAGATCGCCGATTTCTACGACGTCGAGTGCGAGGCCACCATCGCTTCGCTCACCTCGTTAATTGAGCCCATTTTGATCGTGTTTCTGGGCGTCGTCGTAGGCGGCATCGTCATGGCAATGTTCCTGCCCATCTTCCAGATGGGCGCCGTCGCCGGTGGAGTTCAGTAAGCCCCAGACGCGCGCCTCGAAGCGGTACCGTCTGCCTTCAAATCCGCGATAGACGGAAATAAGTCCGGCCAATGCGCAGACGTCGCGGCGGTATTTTCTCCGATTCGGCCGGACGTTAGCATCGACGTAAGGCCACCTACTCGGCGCTTGAGGCTAACTGCCAGCCGACGCCCTGCGGCCACCCCCTCGCGGCGTTTAAGACTCAAAGAAATTAAGCCAAATCGGTATTTTAAAGATACCGACACGGTAAGAACAAAATCGTTCTCACCGATCACGAGGATGGGTATTATACCAAAGTAAAAGCAACAATATCGCAGCTGCGCGGCGCTGAAGAAGAAAAATCCTCGGTCGGTGTAGAGATCAAATAATCAGAATAATTAAACTATAATTTACAGGATATTAGCGAACATGACTAAAATGTTGAAATCCGCATCACAAGATGCGTCCGATCAGGTTACGGCTCCGACCGGCATCCTAAGCGTCACTCAGTCCAGCGCTGGGTCTAGCTTGCAAGCGTTTGCTCGGGCCAAGCCGCGCCACGCCCATCAATCCTTGCAGCGCCTTTGGCAGACGGGTCGGTTCGCCTGTATGGCACTTTTAATGATCACGGCTTCCGAGGCGCAAAAAGCGCCAGCTAGTGGGGAGATGACCTTAGAAAAAGCTATCGCGTTCTACCGTGCGGATGACTATAATCAAGCGCGCACCCAACTAGAAACACTGGTCAAGACCGAGCCTACTAATGCCACGGTTTGCTACTATTTGGGACTCTCGATCCACCGCGCTGGCGGTAAAGACTATCTAGTCCAGGCATCAGCTTGGCTCGATAAGGCGGTCGCTCTCGATCCCAAGAATCAACCCTATTTAGTTGATGCGGCGGGGATTACCTTAGAGCGAGCAGAAGTCCAGAAATCCATCAGTGTGGCCAAACAAGGTCGCGACATGATGATCCAGGCGATGAAAATGGACCCCAATGATATTAATGCACGTGAAGGACTTATGAAATTTTATGCCCAAGCCCCTTGGCCCCTTGGTGATACAGAAAACGCTGAGTCCATGGCCAAAGCGATCGCGACCATGAATCCCCAAAAGGGAGTTCAAGCTTATGTGATAATGGGTGATATATTTGAGAAAAAAGGCAGTAAATCTAATGCAAAATCAGCTTATTCAGCCGCGCTAAAATTAGATCCGGATAGTGTATCGGCGGCCGCCGCGCTCAAGCGTCTCAATAAATCATAACGCGGAAATAAATTCCCGACATGCTTACTTACTGCATACTATTGGGCGCAATCTGCTTATTGATCACTATAGATGATTCTACGCCGAGTTCATCAGAATAATAAATCAGTTTTATTTATTTTACAAACTGATAAATGCAAAAAACATATAAAAAATAAAATTGTTTTAATTCAGCTTTTTACATAAAGCTAATTATTTAGCTTTCGAAAATAATTTCTTGGGCTCCGGAAGTGATTTTTTCAATATTTCTAAAAAATTAATAACGTTCACCGAATTTTCATCGCGAGACCATACGGCACGTAATTCGATTCTGTAATCAGTAGTTGTCTGGACGAGCGGACGAGCAACCAATCCTTGTGGAGGCTTGATTTTACTAAGTTTAGGCGCGACAATGACTCCATGGTTGCATAAAGCCATCGTGAATAGAGTATCATAACTTCCTGCGCGTTTAAATGGCTTCGGAGTGAGTCCATATAAATCGAATAAATCTTTAACTTTAGCCGCGTGATCAATGGATTCGGAAGTGGTGGAGAAGCAGATAATGGTTTGTTGCGCAAGTTCCTGTGGGGTAATTTGAGTTTTATTCGCCAAGTCATTTTTATCAGACATTAATATAACTGGTTCTGTATTCATCAAAACCATATGATCCATATGCGCGGGGACTACGTCCGAAGGGTCATTAAAAGTAAAAGCAACTTGAATGTTTTTTGTCTCTAGATGGGCGATTTGGTCCGTTGGATCGATTTCCTGCAGGTTGATGTCAACGTTAGGGTGCTTTTGTAAAAATAGACTAAGCGCAGTTGGTAAAAATTCTGCGCTCATTGGTCCGACATGACCGATCGACAGCTTGCCGGATTTACCTGCAGCAGCCCCGCGCGCAGCAAAGACGCCCTCTTCCGCTTTCGCCAATACGCCCAATGCTTGCTCAAGAAATACGTGACCCGCGCTAGTGAGTTTCACCCCTTTGGTGTTTCGATCAAAGAGGCGAACATCGAGCTCATATTCAAGATCCTTGATCTGTTTGCTCAGGGAGGGATGCGCCACGTGTAAAATCTCAGCGGCGCGCCGATAATTGAGCTCTTTAGCAACGATTACGAAGTAACGAAGATGTCGAAGTTCCATTTTATGAGCATAAGTTGCAGAAACGGCTGAGCGCAAGATTAAAAACACTAATTTGCGTTTACTAATGCCAAAAACGACCATTCAGCTCCGAATAAAAAGCATCTATTTAGGAATAAAACAATAATTAGAGAATCATAAATTATTGTATTATAGTATTTTACTAAACCAATTGTGACTGGTAGTCAAAAAGTACCGCAGCGGGATAAACAAAGTGATTCAATGCAAATCAATTTCATGTTAAGCTGG
>CAJAFD010000128.1 GCA_903938935.1 uncultured Opitutia bacterium | reverse complement strand
CTGTGTGGCACCGACCAAGGTTTTCTAGGAATTATCGGCGCGATGTTGAGCGGCATCTCGATGGCGAACTTTCACATCTTGCAAAAAAATTCATAGCTGTATTCGGTGGGTATACCCCAATACCTCATGACGAATACCTATAGACTCATCTTAGTTTCGGCGCTTCTCGTAAGTCGCTTGTCAGCCTCGGATTTCCAAGATCGGCTGGGTCTTCAACTCTACAGTCTGCGCGCCCAGACGAAGGAAAGTACGACGGGCGCACTCGATCTCGCTCAGTCGTACGGCGTGAAAGAAGTGGAAGTAGCGGGCACGGGCTCCTTGAAACCCGACGAATTTGTCGCTGAGTTAAAAAAGCGCGGTCTCACTCCGGTCAGCGGACATTTTGGCTACGGACTTTTTGAAAAAGACATCAACGCCGTCATCGCAGACGCTAAGGCCCTAGGGCTTAAGTACGTGGTCGTGCCGTATCCACCCGTGAGCAAGACCAAGCCTTTTAGTGAGGAAATGGCTCACGCCATGGCCGCCAAATTCAACGAATGGGGCGCCGCCTGCAAAAAAGCTGGTTTGATGTTCGGCTACCATCCGCACGGCCTCGAGTTTCGCGCCACGGCGGCTGGTAATGGTGAAACGATGTTCGACCTGCTGGTCCGTGAGACGCAGCCGGACCTCGTGACCTTCCAGATGGACGTGTACTGGGTTTTTATCACTGGGATCGATCCTGCGGCGCTTTTGGCCAAATACCCCAATCGCTTTTCGATGCTCCACATCAAGGATATGTTAAAGGATTTCCAACGCGGCACGCACACCGGCGGCAGCCCAGCAATGGCCAAAGTTGCCGTCGGCGACGGACAAATCAATTGGAAGGAAGTACTCGGCGCCGCCCAGAAAATTGGCGTGAAACACTATTTCCTCGAGGACGAGACGGTGTATCCGCTCCGCTCGATTCCTGAATCGTTCAAATATCTTCGCGGCCTCAAACTCTGAGTTGCGCTTTGGCCTGACGGCGGCTCACTTTGGTCGCTCCATGGCTTACGATTGGCTCAAAGGTGTCGCCGACGAGTACGATGTGATTGTGATCGGCAGCGGCTTAGGCGGTCTTACGGGTGCGAATGCACTCGCGAAGGCCGGCCACCGCGTGCTCTTGGTCGAGCATCATTATCAATTTGGCGGACTCGCCACCTGGTTCACACGAAAAGGCGGGCACATTTTCGACATCTCGCTGCACGGATTCCCTAGCGGCATGATCAAGTCCTGTCGCCGCTACTGGACCAAGGAAATTTCCGACGCTATCGTTCAATTAAAAGACATCCGTTTCGTAAATCCGCAGATGGACGTCTGGACGACGTTCACCCGCGAAGATTACACGCGCGTGCTCGTCGACCAATTTAAACTGCAGCGCACTGAGGTAGAGGCTTTCTACGACTACCTGCGGGCGATGAATTATTACGACAACAACCCCGAGACGACGGGGCAGATGTTGAATCGCTTCTTCCCGGGCCGACCCGACGTGCACCGTTTGCTCATGGAGCCGATCTCGTATGCCAATGGCTCCAATTTCGATGACCCCGCGATCACCTTCGGAATTGTGTTCTCGAACTTCATGGGCGCGGGTGTTTATACGTTTCGTGGTGGTTCCGATGATCTGATCGAAAAAATGGTCGCCGAGCTTAAGAAAAACGGCGTCGAGCTGCGCAAGAAAGTCCTCGTCGATAAAATCTTGGTCGAAGAACGCGAAGGCCAGAAAGTCGCATGCGGCATCGTCGCCGGCAACGGCCGCGTCATTCGCGCCAAAGCGATCCTGTCCAACGCCAACATCAAAAACACCATCTTCCGACTCGCGGGTGAGCAGAATTTTCCCGTGGATTTCGTGGAGCAAGCACGCGCTGTTCGCATTAATTCCAGTTCGAGTCAGGTTTACTTTGGCATCCGCAAAGGCGAAAGCATCCCGCACATCGGCGACCTTGTTTTCACTTCCGCCGCGCCGCAGTATAGCAACGAGGAGCTCACGCATTTCCATACCACGAGTCGGACGTTTTCGGTCTATTACCCCGATACGCGCCCCGGCTCCGATCGCTACACCGTCGTGGCTTCGCTCAACGGACTTTATCCCGATTGGAAATCGCTTTCTGAGGACGACTACGAAGCACACAAACTGCGCATGATCGAAGAATCACTCGTGGCGCTGGAGAAATTCATTCCGGACGTGCGGGCTAAGATCGACTGGAAAGAAGCCGCCACACCGCGAACCATTGAGCGCTACACCACGCATCTCAATGGCACGTCGTTTGGTACCAAGTTTGAAGGCCTACCTGTCTCGATGCATCTTTCCGAAAAACTCCCGGGACTGTTCCACGCCGGAAGCGTAGGCATCATTATGTCCGGTTGGCTCGGTACGATTAACTACGGCATCATCACGGCTAACAAAGTGGATAAATACCTCTTCGCCCTTAAACAAGCCGACCCGGCATCGACTCCGGTCTGATCCCTATGAGCCAAGTCACTGATCTCATTCCGCATCGTCCGCCTTTTCTCTTTGTTGACGAAATCGTCTCGGAAACCGCCGATGGCTTAATCGCTAAACGTACGCTGCGCGCTGACGAAGAATTTTACAAAGGCCACTATCCCGGCGCGCCGATCACGCCGGGTGTGTTGCTCTGCGAGGCGGTGTTTCAGACGGGCGCCTTGTATCTAGCTCGCCAAGCCGCAGGGCAGGGGACACCCGCCGGCGTGCCGCTCATGGCCAAAATCAGCGATGTGCGTTTCCGCAATCCCGTCTACCCCGGCGAAACCATCGTCATCGAAGTGAAGAAAAAAGAATCGCTCGGTGGTTTCACCATGATGAGCGGCAGCGTGAAAAGCGCCGAGAAGCGCGTGCTCACAGTTGATTTCACCGTCGCTTGGACGACTCCCGCTGGCGCGCCCAAAGCATGAGCGATTTTCTCCAAGTTTCCGGCAAAACCTTTTTGGTCTTCGGCGTCGCCAATCGCAAAAGCGTCGCTTGGTTTATCGCCAAGTCGCTCGAAGAGCAGGGCGCCAAGGTCCTTTACAGCGTGCGTTCTGAAATGCGTCGGCAATCGCTCGCGTCGTTGTTGAGCGGAAAATCGGTCTTCATCTGCGACGTAGAACAAGAAGGTGCGGCGAACCGACTCGCGGGCGAAATCGCGGCCGCCGGCCACAAACTGCTACACGGAATTGTGCATTCTATCGCCTTCGCGAATTACAGTGAGGGCTTCAAAGCGTTTCACGAAACCAAACGAGCCGATTTCCTGCAAGCGACCGCGATCTCGGCATTCTCGCTCGTAGAAATCGCCAATGCTTTCAAGCCGATGCTCGCGAAAAACGCATCGGTGGTGACGATCGGGATTTCATCGTTGCTCGTGACGCCGGACAACTACGGCTACATGGGCCCGATCAAAGCCGCGCTCGATTCTTGCACGCGGTTCCTCGCCAAATCTTTCAGCGCGGATAGCGAAGTGCGTTTCAACGTCGTCGGCGCGGGCCCACTTAAGACCAGCGCATCTGCTGGCATTCCCGGGTACTTGGAGAGTTATCTTTACGCGGAGAAATTGACCTTTCGAAAACGGAATCTTTCTACCGCAGAGATTGCTGACACCGCGATTTTTCTACTCAGCGAGCGCAGCAGCGGTATCAACGGCGCGACCCTCGTGGTGG
>CAJAFD010000127.1 GCA_903938935.1 uncultured Opitutia bacterium | reverse complement strand
GTCCCTGAGTGGCAGATCGTAACCGTGGCATTGGCGCCGACTTTTTTTTGCAGCGCGAGCAAGGCGACGGGTTTGCCGACAATGAGCGATCGGCCGAGAACGACGACGTGTTGGCCGGCGAGATCCACGCCGCTGCGGGCGAGGAGTTCCATGATGCCCGCGGGGGTGCAGGCGACGAAACCGGTCGGATCTTCTTGGGCGACTTTACCGAGGTTGAGCGTGTGAAAACCGTCGACGTCTTTGCTCGGGGCGACCCGCCGGAAAATGGCGAGTTCGTCGAGGTGCTTGGGCAACGGAGATTGGACGAGAATGCCGTCAACCGTCGGGTCGGCGTTGAGGTCATCGATGAGGGTTTCCAGTTCACCCTGCGTGATGGTGATCGGCGGTAAAATGATGCGACTGGTGACGCCGATCTCGGCGGCCGTTTTTTCTTTTTTGCGCACGTAGGAAACCGACGCAGGATCTTCGCCGACGCGCACGAGCGCGAGGCACGGGGCGCGGCCGGGGAGGGCGGCGACCGTGGTTTTTAATTCGTCGATGAGGGCGGCGGCGATCGCGTTGCCGTCGATGAGTTCCATAGCGGGAGCGGGCGGGAAATTTTTTGAAAAAGCGACGGCGCGGGCGACGACGTCGAATTAGCGCAACTGCAGCGACTCGATCTCGATGACGATGTCTTTGCCATCGTTCGCGTTTTTCGCGGAGCCATAAACCACGACGGCGTGGTCGATGTATTTGTCGATCTGTTCTGTGAGGAGCAATTTGCTGACGTCGAGATAGGCGTAGCGGCGGCCGGCATCATCATTGAGCGCCCAATCATACGGACGGCGGGGCGTGAACGGCCGACGCGTGGAAACGAATTTGCCCGAGAATTGGCGCGGGAGCGTGCTCGAACCGCCGTCGCCGAGATTCACCATCGGCGCGGCGCGACCGGCCCCACCCGTGCCGTAAGCGACGGGATTGGCGGGCGCAGGTGCGAAGGGCGCGGGAGCCGAGTTGGTCGCTTGGGCAACGGGCGCGCTGCCGGCGCTGGCGAGCGAGCCGGATTTTTCTTTGGTCGGGATGTAGGCGATGAGTTTTCGTTCCAACTTAATCTGCGTCCATTTGCCGTAGAGGCCGGTGACGGTGGTTTTGTCTTCGGCGGTGGCGTTGGTGAGGACGGGGGCGCCGACCTTGGGCGCGAGGGTAAGGGGCGTGCCGGGTACGACATCGAGGCTCTTGGTGAGGTCTTTGTTGAGGACGTACGCTTCGAAGGGGCCGGGTAACTCGACGGCCATCCAGCCAGCGGTCGCGTTGGCGGTGTCGACCGCGGGGGCGGGTTCGGTGCCGGCTTTGAAATAAGTGATCACGGTGGAACCGGCGTCGGGCTTGGCGTGGACGGCGGTGGTCTCCGTGAGCGGAGCGGCGCGGAGGGCCGTCGTGGCGGCCAAGGCGAGGAGCAAGGAGGCGAGTTTAGTCTTCATCGGAAAAGGCAGCGGCGGAGCGGGCGGGGGATTTTTTGGCGGCGGCTTGGTGGGGCGCGTTGGGCGTGAGCGGCGTATGAAATAGCATGCTGATTTCTCGGCCGGATAATTTTTTCCCGGCGCCCATCGGGATGCCTTTCAACTGCAGCGCGCCGATCTGGTAGCGTTTGAGGCGTTTCACGTCGTAGCCGAGCGTCGTGAAGAGTTGGCGGATTTCGCGTTTCTTGCCGTGGTGCATGTGCACATCGAGGCTGGAGGCGTTGCCTGCGACGCCGGCGTTCACGAGGGCGGCGCGTTCGACTTTGAGGCGCTCGCCTTCGATGACGATGCCTTTGATGAGCAGGGGCAAGCGGGCGGACGGGAAGGGCTGCTTGAGTACGACGAGGTAGCGCTTCACGACCACGTTGGACGGATGCATCAACTTGTGGGCGAGGTCGCCGTCGGTCGTGAGTATCACGAGCCCTTCGCTATCTTTGTCGAGGCGACCGGCGCAGAAGAAACGCAGACGCGCGAGCTCGCGCGGCAACATCGAGAAGATCGTCTCGGGGTTGTGCGGATCCTCGTTGGAGCAAATCAAGCCGCGAGGTTTGTGCACCGCGAGCGTCATCAACTCTTGAGCGGCAGCTTTGATGGGTTTGCCGCTCACGGTGATTTTATCGACGCCGGGGGTGATTTTCTGGCCCAAGGTCGCGGCTTTGCCGTTCACCCAGACCTCGTGTTGAGCGATGAGCGCCTCGGCCGCGCGGCGCGAGCAGATGCCGGCCTCGGCGAGAAATTTTTGCAGACGGATGGGTTCGGCGCTCATGGAGAGGGTCAGTTGGCGGGAAATGTCCCGAGCGTGCAAGCCTGCGCACCAGCGTAAAGCGGCTTGCCAGTGCGCAACGCGAATTGCTTCCTGTGTTTTTAGCTATGTCCACACCCGTCGACGCCTCGGCTTTTTCCAAAGACAATCCCTTTCCGGCGCTTTTGACCGAGAATCGGATGCTGACCCAACCGGGCTCGGCGAAAGAGACGCGCCACTTCGTCGTGAGTCTCGCGGGTAGCGGCTTGCATTATAAAGCGGGGGATTCGTTGGGTGTGTTCCCGAGCAACCGCGCCGAAGAAGTCGCGGAAATCATCCAACGGCTCGGCGTGACCGGCGACGAACTCGTCGCGCCGCAGGCGCTGAAATTGCCCGCGCCGATGCCGCTCCGCGACGTGCTCACGCACAAAGTCGCCTTGGCCGGGCCACCGCGCCGCATCATCGAGACCCTCGCCGCCAAGGCCACGGCGCCCGCGGAACAAGCGAAACTCACGGCTCTGCTCTCGCCTGAATCGAAGGAAGCGCTTGTAGCGTTTTTGGATGATCGTGAGTTCGTCGACTTGCTCGCGGAATTCCCCAGCGCGAAATTAACGCCGCAGGAATTCGTGGATCATCAGCGCCGTTTGATGCCGCGTCTGTATTCGATCGCTTCGTCGTCACGCGTGCATCCTCAAGAAATCCACCTCACGGTGGCCGTCGTGCGCTATCAGACCAACGGCCGCGCGCGCGCTGGCGTGTGCTCGACGTTTTTGGCCGATCGCGCGCTCGTGGGTTCCACGCCCACGCCGGTGTTCGTTTCGAATTCACATTTCGGTCCGCCGGAAGACGGCGCGAAAGATTGCATCATGATCGGGCCGGGCACGGGCATCGCGCCGTTCCGGGCGTTCCTGCAGGACCGCGTCGCCACCGGCGCGACGGGCCGCAACTGGCTCTTTTTCGGCGACCAAAAACGCGCCACTGATTTTCTCTACGAAGACGAGTGGCAAAATTATTTAGCCAAGGGCCAGCTCGCCCGCCTCGACACGGCCTTCTCGCGCGACCAGTCGGCCAAAATC
>CAJAFD010000126.1 GCA_903938935.1 uncultured Opitutia bacterium | reverse complement strand
CGTGCTTCGTGGAGAGATCGTAGCAGCCCAGAAAAAAAGCCGATACGAGGCTGGCGACGATCCAGTGCATTCGAATATCTCCTCAATTAAGATTAGCCGAAAAAACAGAGCCCCACTTCATCAACGGAGCACTCATCAACGTCCCGAGTTCACTGGAGCCTGCCGCAACGCGCTCACAAAAGCCTGCAGTTTGGAGTGATCCTTAACCCCCGGCGCGGATTCGATCCCGCTGTTCACATCGACCCAGCGCGCTCCGGTTGTGGCCAAGGCCGCGCCAATATTTTCCGGATTCAAACCGCCGGCCAAAATGAAATTCACGTGCGGAAAACGTATGCGTAGTGCTTTGAAACTCGTCCAGTCTCCGGTCTGTCCCGTGCCGCCGTGGGCTTGAGGGTGATAGGTATCGAGCAACACATGATCCACGAGTGCGATGAAACTCGAATCCAGCTCCTGCCCCGGTGGCACGCGCGGCGCGAGCCAGAGCCTCTCGCGCGGAATCACTTCGAGCCAACGCTCCACCGTGACCAACGACGTCGTGGGCGAAAAATGAACTTGGACGTAATCGAAACCCGCCGCCTTAATTTCAACCAAGGCTTCCGCCGTAGGCTCGACCACGACCGCCACTTTTTTTCGCGGCGGCAAACGTGGCGTCATCGCCGCAAATTGCGCGAAACTCACGTACCGCGGTGATTTCGGATAAAGAATAAATCCCAAATAATCAGCACCCACCGCATCCGCCGCCTCCGCGTCCACCAGCGAGGTCAAACCACAGACCTTGAAACGCACGCCGTGGATCATTGGCTCAAAATGCGTTCAGTGACGCGATGACGTGATCGACTTGCGCGTCGGTCAATTCCGGGAAAATCGGCAAACTCACGCATGTGCTCGCGGTCAGCTCCGAAACGGGAAACGCGCCCAAGCCATAGCCGAGCGAGGCGTAGCATTTCTGAAGATGCAGCGGCACGGGATAAATCAGATCGGTACCGATCTCGTGTTTTGCGAGATGCTCACGGAGCGCGTCACGGCGCGGATGCCGAATCGTAAATTGGTGAAAAACCGATTTGCCGTAGGCGGGCTGCGCCGGGAGATGCGTATCGGCAAGTTTGATCCCGGCGAGGTAGCGTGCGGCGATCGCCTGGCGGCGGGCCGTCCAAGTCGCGAGGTGCGGCAACTTCACGTTGAGCAACGCGCCTTGAAAACCATCCATGCGGAAATTACCGCCGACGATGTCGTGATAATAACGCCGATCCGAACCATGCACGCGGATGTGGCGAGCCTGGGTGTGAATCGCTTCATCCTTCGCGACGAAAGCCCCGCCCTCGCCGCAACCGCCGAGATTCTTCGTCGGGTAAAAGCTGAAGGTCCCGACATCGCCCAACAATCCGACCGGCGTGCCTTGGTAACGCGCGCCGACGGCCTGGGCGCAATCTTCGATCACGAACAACCGGTGTTTGCGCGCGATGGCCATGATTTCATCCATGCGGGCGGGTTGGCCAAAAATGTGAACCACGATGATGCCCTTGGTGCGGGGCGTGATGGCCGCCTCGAGTTTCACCGGATCAAGGTTGTAAGTGCCGGCCTCAATATCCGCGAAGACCGGAGTCGCTCCGACGTAGTTGATACCCCACGCCGAAGAAATAAACGTGAACGGCGCGGTGATGATTTCATCACCCGGACCAAAGCCTGCGATCATGCACGCGACATGCAGCGGAGACGTCCCGCTGTTCATGGCGAGGGTGCGCGGGTAACCCAGCGTGGCCGCGAAATTTTTCTCGAAGTCTTCGACGTCTTTACCGAGGCAAAAACGCGTGGCGTCGTACGTCGAGGTCAAGGCGGCGAGCGCCGGCTCACGCAAGGCGCGGTGCTGCAAACTCAGATCGAGGAACGGGACTTTCATGAAGCTAATTTTTTAACCAGCACTTCGACCAAGCTGTCGAGGTTG
>CAJAFD010000125.1 GCA_903938935.1 uncultured Opitutia bacterium | reverse complement strand
TATAGTAGCCCTTGGCGGCCGAGCCGTCGTGATTCTTGCCGACGCGCGAGCAAAACACAATCGTCACGCACTCGATCGAGCCAAGCGCGACTTTAGTGACGCCGTGATAATGGCCGGAAAACACCGCGCGCAAATTGAACGCCACGAAGGGCGCGAGCACCGCCTCCGCGTTGAGCGGACGATATTTTGCGCCCGCGCCGAGCGGAAAATGGGTGAGCAACACCGTCGGCCGCTGCGGATCGAGTTTCGGTAATTCCTGCTTCAACCACGCCAACGTCTCCGGCTGCACCGTGGTGTCGCTCCATTTATTACCGTCGGTCGTATCGAGCGCGACAAACTGCCAGCCGGATTCCACCCACGCGTAATTCAGCCGATTTGGAAAAACCGCCGTGTAGAGCCGCGTCGTTTGCTCGAGATCATTGTCGTGATTTCCCGGCACAGGATAAAACGGCACGCGCGCCGTCACCGCGAGACGCTTAATCGCCGCGAGACTTTCGGTTTTACCTTTATTGGCGAGATCGCCGAGCCCCGCGATAAACGCTACATCCGGGTGCGCTGCGACCGTACGAAACAACGTCTCAAACCACCCATCGCAATCCGCGCTCTCGTGGTGAAAATCGTTGAGCACGGCGAAACGCACTCGCGCCGCCGACGCCGTCTGGGCCTGCGCACGCAACGTCCCCGGCCACAAACCCGCCGCCAGCAACGCGCCCAATTGCCCGAGGGCGACACGACGCGTTACCGGAGTGGATTTCACGAGCGAACGAGCAGGCTTATTCCGCGTCGTAGATCTGCACCCGCTCCCAGTACGCTTTGCACTTCGCGATAAACGCGAGATGGATCGGGTCGACTTGGTAAGCGTCATGGGCGGCCACGTTTTTGCAGACGACGGTGATCGCGACCGAGAAACTCTTGTCGATGATCGGACGATCCGGCACGCCGGCGGGCGTACCACAGAAAAACTGTGAGACCGAAGGAATCGTGCCGAGCGTCTCGACGCTGGAGCGAAACTCGGCGCGTTGCGCCGGAGTGAGATCGGATTTGAGCCAGAAGTAGACGGTGTGAACGAGCATGGTGCACAAAACAGTTCAGACTTGGCGCACGGCGTCGAGCTTTGCCCGCAGAGTGTAACGCTTAAAAAATCGTGGCCGGGCTCACGCAGCGAACAGCCGGAGCGGAAACTTCAATGCGGCGGCCGGAGACTTTTGCCCTCATTCCAAAGGCCTTCAATCATGAGCGTCGTCGCCTGCGCAGGCAGGCCGCGTTCGTAGCGCTCGACCAAGCTGATCAACATATCCACCGCGGTCGCGCCGATGAGTTGGCCATTTTGATAAACCCCGCTGCACGGATGTCCGCGCCGCGTGCAAGCGAGCGAGGCCACGCCGATATCGTGCGGCACACGCCAACCACGACGCGTGAGCAATTCGAGTAAACTTTCGCCCGCCGGAGAGATCAGCACGTCGGGCTTTTCCCGTTTCAACCAGCGAAATATCGCCGCCTCATCGTTCATGTCCTCGATCAGCAGCGGCTGCGTCAGAGCAATCTCGGGGAACATCTGGGGCGCGATCAAGGTGCCCGCCTGCCAGCGCCCCTGAAAACGCGTCTGGTGGATCTGCCGCAGCACGAGCCCAATTCGGCGGTACCCACGCCGATGGCATTCACGCGCCGTTTGCAGGCTCGAAAAATAGTGGTCGTTGCAGACGGTCGTCACCGTCAGCGCCGGCTGGGGCACGCTTAAACTCACGGCCGAAAAATAATCCCAGTTCAACGCCGGCAGCGCCGCGCCGTCGGCCAGCGGGCTGATCAACACACCTTGAATGCCGCGCGCGCGGAGCATTTCACTGAACCGCTCGTTCGACATCCCGTCGCGATGCAGCCAAAACTCCTCGGGTCGATAACCTCGCAACGTCGCCCGTTCAACCGCCCCAGAACGCAGGTGCTGGATCGTGAGAGCAGGATGTTTTCTCCAGCCATCGGCTGAGTTAAAAGCACCGACGAAAGCCAAAACCGGTTTATCAGTGAGCTCGCGTCCCTGCCGCCGGACGCGCATCAACGTCGCCACATAGGGATTGGGTTGATAACCGAGCTTACGCGCCAAGTCTTGGATACGTTTCTTCGTCGCGGTAGAGATGCGCGGATGGTTGGCGAGGCTCATCGAAACGGTCGCCTGGGTAACTCCCGCTTGGGCGGCGATAGCTTTCATGGTGATGCCTGCGCTCATGAGTCCCATGCGAAGATCGAGTCGCCGCCCCGTGGCAATGGAATTTTAAACCGCGCCTTCGAACTTGCCGGCCATAAACCGCCCGGAAAAAATATATTTTTAACCTGTCGCTCAACAGATCACGCCACAACCTTTACGCTTCATGGCATCTCCCGCACCTCTCGGCTTCGGCATCATCGGACTCGGCCTCATCGCCGATTTCCATGCCCGCGCCATCGCCGATGCCGCCGGAGCCAAACTCGTCGCCGTGTGCGGGCGCGACGCCAACAAAGCCCGCGCCTTCGCGGCGAAGTGCGGCCCGGATGTTTTTAGCACGCACGATCTCGCGACATTTTTAGCCCGCCCCGATCTCGACGTCGTATGTATCGCCACTCCGAGTGGCGCCCATCTCGAACCCACGTTGGCGGCAGCCCGCGCCGGCAAACACATCGTCATTGAAAAACCCATCGAGATCACGCTCGAGCGCATGGACCAACTCCTCGCCGGCGTCGCCGCCACGGGCGTGAAATTAATGCCGATTTTTCAAGCGCGTTTCGGCGAAGGCGCCCGCACGGTAAAAGCCGCGGTCGCCGCCGGCCGCTTAGGTCGCCTGACCCTCGCCAGCGCCTACGTGAAATGGCAACGGACCCCTGCGTACTACGCCGATAGTTGGCACGGCACCTTCGCCCTCGATGGCGGTGGCGCGCTCATCAATCAAGCCATCCACGCCATCGATCTTCTCCAATGGTTCGCCGGCCTCCCCGCGGAAATATTTTCCTGGAACACCCGTCGGGTACACACGGGCATCGAAGTCGAAGACACCGCCGTCGCCACGCTACGTTATCCCGATGGCGCACTCGGAACGATCGAAGCGACCACCGCCGCTTATCCAGGTTGGGCCCGACGCATCGAACTCTGCGGTGAAAATGGCTCCATCGTGCTCGAAGACGATCGCATCATCCGCTGGGATTTCCGCAGCGCCGAAGCCGGCGATGCGGCGATCCTCGCCGCCAAGGCCGATGATTCCATGCGCTCCGGCGCGGGCTCGCCCGGGGCGATGAGTCATCAAGGCCATCTGCGGCAAATTGAGAATTTAGTCGCCGCCATCCGCAACGGTGACTCCCTTAAGGTCGACGGCCCTGAAGCCCGTAAAGCCGTCGCC
>CAJAFD010000124.1 GCA_903938935.1 uncultured Opitutia bacterium | reverse complement strand
TGCCGTCGGGCACGGAGACGCCGTTCGCCAAAGCCAACGCGTGGCGGGCGCTCATATTGTACGGATCGGCGTGGCTCACAGCGCTCGCGGTCTGGATCGGCTGCACCCGACGTAAATCGCTGCAAATTTTAATCACCGTGCTCGCCGGCAACGCCGTCGCGCTGGCGCTTTTGGGTTTCGTGCAACGCGGGCTGAATGCCGAAAAAATCTTCGGCTGGTGGACGCCGCCGGCGCCGTACTTCGTCGCGAGTTTCATTTATAAAAATCACGCTGGGGCCTATTTTAACCTGATGCTCAGCCTCTGCGCGGGGCTGGCGTATTGGCATTATACGCGGGGCCAGCGGCGTTTGGATAAATCCACGCCCGGCGGTTTGTTTTTTTTCTTCGCGGCTATTCTCAGTCTCATCGTGTTGTTTTCTTACTCGCGCATGGCGACGTTGCTGATGGTCGGGTTTCAGATTGTGGCGTTCGCGTTTTTTCTCGGTCGCGAACTGCTGTGGGCCCCGGTTGACCATCGGCGGCCGGTGGCGGCGGGCGTCTTGATCACGGGCGTCGCCGCTTTCATCGCACTCGGGATTTATACCGTGCGCAACGAGAGCATTTACACGCGCATGCAGGTGTTGATGAGCGAGAACGTCCCGTACTCAATCTCTGGCCGCCAACAAGCCGCGAGTGCGACGTGGGCGATGGTCCAAGATCAACCCCTGACCGGCTGGGGCGCGGGATCGTTTCGCTTTCATTTTCCGCAATATCAGCGGGAATTTCCCGCGATCTACGAAAAGGGACGGCTGTTTTGGGAGCACGCGCACAACGACTATTTGGAGTTACTCGCGGAGCTCGGGCTGATCGGCGGCTCGGTCCTCGTCATCGGATTCTTGCTGGCGGTGATCACGCTCGTGCGCGCTCGTTTTTGGACCAAACCGCTCTCGGTGCTGATCTTCGCCGGATTACTCCAGACGCTGCTACACAGCTGGGTGGATTTTAATTTCTACAACCCCGCGATTCTCATCACGTGGTGCACGCTCTGGGTGGTGCTGATCCGCTGGACGAAACGCGAAGAATCCGCGTCGAAGGCCGTGGGGGAGTAAACGCCTCGCGCTCAGCGCGCGGTGCTTTCGCGCCATTGCCGGGCGACGTGCACCAAGGATGCGGCGGCGGCGTTGACGTGGAAACGTTTTTGAAATGAAGCCTCCGCGTGTTGCCGCAGGGCATCCCATTGGGAAGTAGGCGTCAGCAGCCAGCGTTCGATCAACCGAATCGTACCCGCGAGGTCATCCGCTTCGACGTAGCCGGCGCCATCCGCGCTGATTTCACGCCAGATATTCACTTGATCGCTGATCAGCACGGGCAACCGACAGGCCAGTGATTCCACGACCGCGATCCCAAAATTTTCCTGATGCGAAGGCAAAATAAACGCATCCGCCGCGTAAAATGCCCCCCACTTTAAATCGCCCGCCACCTGCCCCGTCCACGTGACCGTAGTTTGTAAATTCAACTCGGTGACGAGAGTTTTCAGCTCCGTGCCATAGGCATGATCGTCTGGACCCGCCATCACCACGTGGAGCTGAGCGGTGAGATCCGCCGACAGGCGCCGCCGGATCTCGGCGACCGCCCGCAGGAGCAAATCGGGACCTTTTTTCACATGCACTCGGCCAAGAAACAGCAGGCATTTCTTGCCCCGCAGTTCCGGAAATTTTTCCAAAAACAAAACCCGCTGCCGCACCGGATCACCCACCGGTCCCGCGGTGCCGTAGTTCACGACCGATTCGCGGCAACGGTAGAGCCCAAACGATTCCCGGGCGCGCACGCGCTCTTCCTCGCAGGTAAATAACACCGCCGCCGCATCGCGCAGCACGCGATAATCCGCCCAAGGCCAATAGAGCCATTTCTTGAGATGCTTCAGCGGATACGTCCGCTTAAACCACGGATCGAGCATCCCGTGCGGGTAAACGCAATAAGGGGTGTTCGTGCCGCGCAACGCCCGCCACACCCCGAAGGCGTGGTACTGCCAAAGCCCATTCACCACGACGAAATCGTAGTCATCCCGATGCTCACGCAGCCAGGATACGAAACGACTCGAGTAACCGTACTTGCCCCACGCCGGCCCTAGAGCGTGACACGGCAACGAACACGCCTGCACCCATGGATCGGAAGGATGATCGAGCGAGACAACTTCCACCGCGTGCCCCGCCCTAATATTGACCGTCGAAAGTTGCAGCACGCCTTCAATCGGGCCGCCGCCGGCCGGATTCAGCGAGCGGATCGCATGCAAAATGCGCAGGGGTTTATTCACAGTTCAAAAAGCGATCGACACCTCAGGGGAGCGATTTCAGTTTCTCGGCAGCGGTCAATTCGCGCTCTTTCAGGACGATAAAATATTCGTAGATCGACTGCAGCACGGCGTACGTGATCCCGGCGCGACCGTCCAAAAACGCCCGCCGCCACAGCAGCATGTAAAAAAATTTCAGTAACGGGCGCCCGGGTAATTTATAAAAAAGCCCCTTTTGGTGAAAACGTCGCACCTGCAAATCCGCATGCCAGAGTGCGAATTTCAGGGAAAACATCCCGGAGGTTTTCCGCTCGGCCAGCGCACGCCGGGCTTCCATCGAGGAGTAAGCGTTATGTTTTTCCAACCAGTGCGCGATGCCCTTGGAAAACGGATAATGATCGAAACTCTGCGTCAGATCAGCGACCTCGCCCTGCGGCACGAGCACCTCGTTGATTTCGCGTTCGTAGTGCACGCTTTTCGGGCGCACTAAACGCAGATAAAAGGGCGTGAGCTGCGCGTGTTTTAACCATG
>CAJAFD010000123.1 GCA_903938935.1 uncultured Opitutia bacterium | reverse complement strand
CTGCCGGGCGCGTTCGCTCAAACGGCTCCCACGCCCGCTGCGCAAAAAAACACCGGTGAAGTCATTCAACTCTCCGAGTTTTCCGTCAAAGCTGACTCCAACCGTGGCTACGCTCCCTCCGAGACCATGACCGGCTCGCGCGTCGCCACCAAGATCGTCGACCTGCCCTACACCGTGAACGTGCTCACCAGCGAGTTCCTCGAAGACTTCGGTATCTTCGAACTCGCCGACAATATCGTCCAAATCGGCAGCTTCACCGGCCTCGACATCGGCGGCAGCTTCAATCTCCGCGGCTTCGCCTCCACCTATCAGCTCCGCGATGGTTTCTTCCGTCTCGGTCGCTACGGCTCCAGCAACATCGACCGCATGGAAATCATCAAGGGCTCCAATGCCGCCATCTACGGCCGCAGCTCCCCCGGTGGTATGGTCAACATGATCTCCAAAGCCCCCAAGGATCGTCAGTCCGAGAAACTGAGCTATAACTTCGGCGACTACGGCACCCAACGCATCACGTTAGAAGCCACCGGTCCGGTCAAAATTCTGCCCAAGACCTACTACATTTTGACCCTCAGCCAATATCAGCGCGACTTCGGCCAGCCCTACGCGCGCAACCGCAATTTCGAATACTACGCGGCCGTGAAGCACACCTTCGACAACGGCGGCAACCTGCTCGTCTCCGCTGAATACCTGCTCCAACAGCGCCACTCGCCCAACAGCGTCGCCCCACTCATCAACGACCAAAAAGGCACCGCCGCCAACACCGACGACCAAATCGTGGGCTATGCCCGCGGTCTGGCACGTAATCACAACGCTTTCGGCCCCAACAGCGAACTCAACCGCGGCGCCAGCAGCTACACCACCAACTACGATAAACGCCTGAACGAAATCTTCAGCGTTCGCGCCTCCGGTAATTACTACCTCGCCCGCCGCTGGGATTATAACTCCAACAACAGCTGGCCGACCGTTAACATCAACCCCGCCGTCGCCGGTACGCCCATCACGGTCGTCCGCGGCGCCATTCCCAGCAAAGGCCAGATCGTCGAAGACGGCGGCGGCGTCCAAAGCGACCTGCTCGCCCACTACTGGACCAACAACCGTAAGATCGAACACCGCACCCTCGCGGCCATCGACTTCAACGATTACTATCGCTGGGACCCGTCCCGCAGCTACGCCGCCGCCACCGATCCCGACCTCGTCGCTTGGAACACCGCGGCCCGCAGCGTCACCCTCGATTCTAACACCCTCGAGCCCATCAGCCCGATCAACTACTTCACCAAGTCCTTCGACGGCTCCAAGGGCGTTTCCACGCGCATCCGTAAACAACGCGTCTCCGTCATCGGCGGCCTGATCCGTCAACAAACCGCGCTCTTCAACGGCGCGCTCCTCGCCTACGCCGGCGCGCGTATGGATTCCGTGCGCTTCCGCCACCGCGATTTCACCGCTCCTCCCGCGGGCTACGCTCCCGGCCAGTTGCTCGACAAATCGATGCAATCCGGGGCCAAGCCCAACCTCGGCGTGAACTACAAACTCACCCAAAACCTCCGCCTCTTCGCCAATTACAGCGAAAGCTATTTCGTTCCCCAATCCGATGCCACCGCCACGGTCGCACTCGCCGATTACGAAGCCGAAACCGCCAAGGGCTACGACTACGGCTTCAAAGGCTCCCTCCTCGATGATCGCCTGAGCTTCACCGTCAGCGGCTTCTACGCCACCCGTAAAAAAGTCTCCGTCACCGAAGCGGTCGAAACACCGGCCGGTTCCGGCAGCTACGTCAACGTCACCCGCCGCGACGGCGACCAACTGGTCCGCGGCTATGAAATCGATGTGAATTACAACATCACCAACGAATTCAACGCCGGCGGTAGCTACGGTAACGTTTACTCGATCTACACCGATTTCGGCTCCGCCTTTCCCCAAGCCATCGGCCGCCGCGTCAACGGCATCTCACCCGAAAACGGTGGCGCTTATCTGAAATACACGCCGTCGCGCTCTGCGCTCAAAGGCTTTTCCGCTAACGCCAATTTCACCTACGTAGCCTCCACGCCGACGGAAGCCCCCAACACCGGCGACACGCTCGCCCGCGTGAATGGCGCACTCGTCGTCACCCGCTCCACCAACCAATGGCGCCTGCGCACCCCATCCTACACGCTGTGGAACTTCGGCGCCCGCTACCGTTACGCACCCGCTGGCTCGCGCTTGGATCACACCTTCGCGATCAACATCAACAACGCGTTTAACCTCGATTACCTCCGCGCGAATAAGATCCCCGGCGATCTGCGTTCGGTGTTCTTCACCTACACCGTCAATCGCGGCGGCGGCAAACGCTAAGCTCGAGCGCGCCTTACCTTCGACCCGTCGGCTCACCCAGCCGACGGGTTTTTTGTGTCCACCGCTCAAACCTCGAACGCCTGGCGCACCGTGGCCGTAAGCCCCTCGAACAAAAACGGTTTTTGCAAAAATCCCGCCAGACCTTTTCCCGCGAATTGAGAAACGGCTTCTTGCTCATTGAAACCGCTCATCAACACCACCCGCACGTCGCCGCGCACGCGCCGCAGGCTCGCAAACGCGGCCTTACCGTCGAGGTGCGGCATCGTGAGGTCCATCAGCACGAGAGTAAAACGCTGTGGATTAGCCGAAAAAATCTCCACCGCCTCGCGCCCATCAGATCCCTTGCGCAACCCCGCCGTCGATCCCGCGATGATCCGCGCTTCCTTTGTTCACCCTAACCAAGCTCGACGCGGCATCGGCCGACGCCTGCTGGAACTCTCCGAAGCTGCTGCTGCCGCCGCTGGCTTCCAGCGCATCGAAATCGTCGCCACGCTCCCCGGAGTCCCGCTGTATGCCTCATTCCACTACGAGACCGTCGAACGATTTAATATCGCATTATCCAACGGTGAGAACCTGCCCGTGGAGCGGATGCGCAAACGCCCGACTCACTCGCCGACTGCGCCTGCGTCCTAAGTCATAAAATTCGTTGCCGCGCACCACGACTCTGCGCACACGAAAGCATGCCCTTCCCGCACCGCGTCACCCCCCGCGTCTCACGCCTCGCCCGCGTCGTACTTCCGCTCATCCCCTTCGCTCTCGCTCACGTTTCCGCCCAATCTGCCCCGCCGCCACCTCCACCGCTGCGTCTCTCCGATTTCGTAGTCACCCCGAGTCGTTTCGGCGTCGGCGAACGCACCGGCACTGTCGCCGCCACCCTCACTCAGAGCGAACTCGCGACGCTGCCTCAAATCGGCGAAGATGTTTACCGCGCGCTCGTACGCATCCCCGGCGTCGCCGCCGATGATTTCACCGCCAAATTCTGGGTCCGCGGCGCCGCCAACGGCAAACTCCTCGCTCGCCTCGACGGCGTCACCCTCATCGAGCCGTTTCACCTCAAAGATATCGACGGCGCCCTCGCCATCATCGATCTGCCCGCCGTCAGTCGCCTCGATCTACTCACGGGCGGCTTCACTGCGGACTACGGCAATCGCACCGCCGCCGTCCTCAACCTCGAAACGGACTTTCCCGCTTCACCTCAGCCCGCCACCTCGCTCGGCCTCAGCCTGAGTGGCGTCCGTGCCGCTCACACCGGCCACTTCGCGGGCGACCGCGGCCGCTGGCGCCTCACCGCGCGCCATGGTTATCCCGATCTCGCCCTCCGCCTCGAAGGCCGCGACGACGAACTTTTCCCGCGTTACTACGACGCTTCATTTCGCGCCGACTATATATTGTCGCCACAACACACGCTCTCGCTCCACGCGCTTCACGCCGGCGACACGCTCAAAGTTAAACAAAAAAATGATCCCGAGCTCAACAGCGACTACACGAGCAATTACCTCTGGGCGCGCTGGCGCGCCAACCCCAACGCGCGCCTCGCGGGCGAGACCGTCCTTTCCTTCGCTCGCCTCGACACCGATCGCCGCGGCGAGGGCGCCTTCGACAACACCCTCGCCCTAAAACTCAGCGATCAACGTCAGCTCAACACCACCGCGCTCCGCAGCGATTGGTCCCTCGAGCTCAGCCCCCACACCCTCTTGCGCACCGGCTTCGAGGCCACCCACCACACTTCCGCCTACGACTACCAACTCCTGCGCGACAACTACGTTGTCCAAAACGGTGTGCTTACGGTCGCGCGTCGCACCGCCGATACGCACCTGCGGCCCGCCGGCGACCGCTTCGGCACCTTTATCACCACGCGCCTCCAAACTCCCGGTGCTCTCATCCTGGAGCCCGGCCTGCGCTTCGACCATGACTCAGCCACCGGCGACGACGACATCAGCCCGCGACTCGCCGCCGCCCTACCGCTCAGCGCGCGCACCACCCT
>CAJAFD010000122.1 GCA_903938935.1 uncultured Opitutia bacterium | reverse complement strand
TGGCTCGATCTGGCCTTTGGCGCGGACGGGGCACTCGATGCCGTCCCAGCCGATGTCGGCGACGTAGGCGGCGGTTTGCTCGGCGTCGAGGTTTTGGAACGGTTTGGAAAACGCGATGATCGGGCGGCGCGGTGCCGGGGCGGGCGGGGCCGCGCGCGTACCGAGCGTGAGCGCGGCGGTGGCGACGGCGGCTTGGGCGAGGAAGGAGCGGCGGGAAACGTTGGATGAGTTCATGGGGTAAACGTAAGTGAGCGGGGCGGTGGGGGAGATTTTCTTACCGATCGGAGGCGGCGAGGGGGAGGCCGCGGAGGTAGTGGTCAAACCAATCGGCGAAGCGGCGACGATCGCCCGCGAGGTCGGGCCACGTTTTACCGCCGTGCTCGGCGCCGGGTTTTACGATGAGGCGCGCGGTGGCGCCGGCGGCGGTGGCGCGGGCCACGTAGAGTTGGGATTGTTGAATCGGGACGAGCGGGTCGGCGTCGCCGTGGATGATGAGTGTGGGGGCGGCGGTGGCGGTGACGTAGCGGGTAGGAGAAAAAGTTTGGCCGAGTTTCTGGCGGCCTTCGGGCGTGAGGGCGTCGGGGCCGAAGGCGGGGATGTAGTCCTTCAAGATGCCGCGGCCGACGGCGATTTCGCCCTCGCGGCCGTAGTTGAGAAAATCGGTGGGCGGATAAAAGCAGGCGACGGCTTGGACGGCGCTGCTGGCGCGGTCGATGGGGTCTTTGGCATCGGCGGGGCCGGGGCCGCCTTGCGTGCCGAGCGTGAGAGAAAGATGGCCGCCGGCGCTGGAGCCGGTGATGCCGAGGTGAGCGGGATCGATGGCCCAGCGGGCGGCATTGTGGCGAATGAAGCGGACGGCGCGGTGTAGGTCGGGTACGATTTCAGGCAGGGTAAATTTAGGCTGCGAGCCGTGGACGACGGCGAAAACCGTGTAGCCGCGATCAAGGTAGGTTTGAAGGCCGGCGGGCGAAATGTTGGCGTGGCTGGAAACCCAGCCGCCGCTGATGACTTGAATGATGGCGAAGCCGTTGGGCTTGGTGCCCGTGGGTTGGAAGACGTCGAGTGTGAGCGCGGTGCCAAATTTGCGGCCGTAGACGACATCTTCGGTGCGGGCGTAGGGCGCGATTTGAGCCGTGGGCTTGGTCTGCGCGTGGGTGTGGGCGGCGGCGCAAGCGAGGGCGAGTAGGAGGAAAAAGCGGAGGCGTTGCATGCGTTGAAAAGGCCAGAGCAAAAGACCGATGCGATGGTGGTTCACGAGCGCTGACAACCCGGGTCCGGCGCGGAACGGTAGCGCGCGACGACGGGCCAATCCGCGGGAGCGAGATCGAAGTGGGAAATTTCTACGGGGGTGATCCAGCGAAGCTCGACGTGTTCGAGCGCGGCGGGCGCGGCGCTGTCGGACGCGAGCTGGCAGACGAAAGGAAACATCTCGATCACCACGCGCGTGTAATCGTAGTGGAACGGCTCGAGCGCGCGCGTGATGACGACGGTGCAACCGAGTTCCTCGTTGAGTTCACGCAGCAACGCGGCGGCGGGGGCTTCGCCTGGTTCGACCTTGCCGCCGGGAAACTCCCATTTGAGCCCGAGGTGTTTATCGGCGGGACGCTGGGCGATGAGGATGCGGCCGTTGTGATCCTCGATGACGGCGCAGACGACGGGAATCGGAATGGAGGCGAGCACGGGAGAAGTGCCCGATCAACGCAGAGAAAGCCTCCTGAGCGCAATGCCGCGCACGTTTTTTTACTGCGACTGTAACTTTGGGCAAACGTCGGTGTTTTTTTAACATGAAAACCGGTTTGAAAATTTTCCTCGTTCTGATCGCGGCCATTTTGGTGCTCAAGTTGCTGCCGGTGATTTTGGTGATGGGCGGTTTTAGTTTAGCGGGATTGGTGGTGGTGGGCGGCTTGCTCGTGGCGGCGCTCGGGGTGTTGGTGCTGCTCGGAGTTTCAGTGTCGGTGGCGGTGCTCGCGGTGGCATTGGCCGTGGCGGTCGCACTCTCGCCGATTTGGGTGCCCGTGCTGGCGGTCATCGGGCTCATCTTCTTGCTGAAAAAAGCCAAACGACGAATGACCTAAGGTGATTTCATTTTTGGCGTGGCACGGGCGGCGGAGGCGGGCTGAATCGCGGGATGGGAAAATCGGCTGAGCAACCGCAGGCGTTTATCCGGGGCGTGAGCCTCGTGGGGCGTAGCGGCGGACTCGTGAAAAATTTGGCTGGTTTCAAGAAGGCGCATCACACGGTGCCCGACGCCGTGAATGCCGCGACGAGTGCGTTCCTCGCGAAACTGTGCGCCGAGGAACTCGCGGCGGAAGCAGAGAAATTTTTTCAGGCGGCCAAGGCTGCGCTCGGTTATAAACGTGCGCAACTCACGCTCGAAGTGGCGAGTCCGTCGGCCGTACTCGTGGCGAAGGATTTTACGCTCGAATGGAGCTACGCGCTCGAGGCGGCCGATCCGGCGAGTTATACGGTGACGCGTACGTTGCACAGCTTGTGCAACGCGGAGCTGGTGGAGGTGGCGGAGTTCGACGCGTTGTTTGCCAGACAGTTTTCCTCGGTGGTGTTTGCGCTCAAAAAAGGCGTGCGCGTCGAGGCCGTGATCGATGCGGTCGAAGGGCTCGATCCGAAGGATGAGGCGGCGGGTGTTGGTCTTAGCGTGGACTATCCGTCGGATTGCCGGCACTGCACGCTGCACGCTGAAGGCGTCGATGCGGCGGTGGCGTGCGACGGTGCGACGCTGGAAATGCAGTTCGCGCGGGGTGGCTCGCCGCGGGAATTGGTGGCGGGTTTTGCGGAGTTGCGGCGGGCCTTTGCGCTCACGAAGGCGCGCGTGCTCGCTGGGATGTTGTAAGGCTGAAGTGGTTTCGGCTTTGTCGTCGGACGGTAGCTGCGGCGCCGACCAAGAAAAAAGCGGCGCCCGTGGAGGCGCCGCTTGAGAAAAACGCTGAAGTAGTGACGAGTTTTTTTTAACTGATCATCTCGGCGACGAACGCGCGCTCTTCGGCGAGTTCTTTGTTGGTCGCGGCGATTTTCGA
>CAJAFD010000121.1 GCA_903938935.1 uncultured Opitutia bacterium | reverse complement strand
GTTTCCCTAAGCAGTTGATGCGTTTCCTCAAGGAGGTGACGCGTTTCCCCAAGCAGTTGACGCGTTTTCTCAAGGAGTTGACGCGTTTTCTTAAGGAGTTGATGCATTTCCCTGAGCAGTTGACGCGTTTTTTTAAGCAGTTGATGCGTTTTTCTAAGGTTTTGACTGAGGTTACCCCGATTTGACGGACACGAATTGAGCCCAAAGAAAGGACTCAACCATGACAAAGAAGCAGGAAAGCGGGGCAACACCCCGGCAGTATGACGCCGCGTTCAAGGACGAGGCTGTGCGCATGTGGCAGACCAGCGGCCAATCGGCCGAGGTGACCGCACGGGCACTAGGAATCAGTGTGTTCCACCTTTATGAGTGGAAGAAGCGGGTAAGCCAGGTGAGCCGGGCCGCCGGATCAGCTGGCTTACCCGAGGGCAAGGAGGCGTTGCAGTTGGAGGTGCTGCGCCTGCGGCAGGAAAACCTCCGGCTCACCGAGCAGCGCGACATCCTAAAAAAAGCCGCGGGCATACTCTCAGAACCGCCGCTGAGAGGTATGCCCGGATACAGGCCATGAGCGGCGAGTATCCCATCAAAGTCTTGTGCGCGACGCTCGAGGTCTCGCGCAGTGGTTACTACGCGTGGGTACACTCCACCGAGTCCACCCACGCGCTCCGGGATCAGGAACTACGCGCTAAGATTGCCTTGGTGCATCAGCAATCACGGGAAACGTACGGCAGTCCACGGATCACTGTGGAACTGAAGGCACAAGGCGAGGCCGTCGGTCGGCATCGCGTCGCTCGCTTGATGCGGCAGGACGGTCTACGGGGCCGACAGCGGCGACGGTATCGCGTGCGCACCACTGACAGTCGACACTCGCATCCGATTGCGCCTAACCGGCTCGCGACGCTGCCGGCTCCGACCAAGCCGAATCAGGTCTGGGTGAGTGATCTGACTTACGTGCCGACCGACGAAGGCTGGCTGTATGTCGCGGGCGTGCTCGATCGGTGCAGTCGTTGCTTGGTTGGTTGGGCCATGGGCTCCACTCTTGATACGGCGGTGCCGTTGGCCGCTTTGATGATGGCCTTGCGTAAACGCCGGCCCCGCCTCGGTCTTATCCATCACTCCGACCGCGGAGTGCAGTATGCCAGTGCCGATTATCGTTCCGCGCTCGCCGACCACGGCCTCATCGCCTCGATGAGCCGCCGAGGCAACTGCTACGATAACGCCGCAATGGAATCGTTCTGGAGTAGCTTGAAGAATGAACTCGTTCATCGTTGTCGCTTCGCCACCCGGGCTGACGCCCGTACCGCGATCTTCGATTACATCGAGTCCTTCTACAACCGCTCCCGTCGCCACTCCTCACTTGGCTATCAAAGCCCGCTCGACTACGAATCCTCTCTCAGCTAACAAAACATAACACGCCCAACGCGTGTCCGTCAGACCCGGGGAAGCACAAGATGCTTGGGCCTTGGAACAATTAAGACCTAGATTGCGAGAGTTCTTACCCAAGACCTGGACGCCCTAGGCCAACACTCCCCCTTCTCCGCCCCGACTCAAGCTCGGCTCGCCAAGCTACGGGGGAGTTGCTTCGTTCTTCGCGCGCTCCGGTGCGCTTGTCCTATGTCTCTCCCCACTCACATGCGTCTTTTGCAGATCGTCGCGCCCGGGCGCGCGGAATGGCGCGAGGCCCCCATACCCGTCCCCGGTCCCGGCGAAGTCCTCGTCCGCATCCGCGCCATCGCCACGTGTCCCCATTGGGACCTCCATATCTTCGGCGGCCAACCGATGTTTCCCGGCGCTCCGCTCGATTACCCTTATCTCCCCGGTCAACCCGGCCACGAGGCCGTCGGCGAGATCGTCGCCCTCGGGCCTGAGGTCACTTCGTTTCGCGTCGGCGCGCGTGTCGCCGTCTGGCGCGACACGGGGCGACGTCCGCAAGGCTGTTACGCGCAGTTCAACGTGCTCCGCGCCGACGATCTTCTCGAGGTCCCTGCACACTTGCCCGCCGCCGCGCTCGCCTCGCTCGAACTCGCGATGTGCGTCGAGGTTTCCTTTCAACAACTCGCCACGCTCGGCGGCGTCGCCGGTCGTCGGCTCGGGCTCTCCGGCCTCGGCCCCGCCGGTCTCGTCGCGGTGCAACTCGCCCGCGCGCACGGGGCCGCGGAAATCATCGGCTTCGATGTCGTCGCCGAGCGTCGCGCCCTCGCCTCTCGCCTCGGCGCGCACCGCACCCTGGCGCCCAATGCCGTCACTTGGCCACCCGCGCGTGATGACTCCGCTCTCGACGACGCGATTGACCTCACCGGCTTGCCCGCGTCGATCGAGTTTCTCATGGATCGCACGCGCCGCTGCGTGACGCTCTTCGGCGTGCTCCGCGAAGACGTGCACTTCAAGCCGCGCCATCTCTTCGGTCCCGGCCTCGTGCTCATGGGCTACGGCGAACACCATCGCACCGCCGCCGAGACCGCCCTGCGCTTCATCATCGCGGGTCAACTCCAGTTGGCTCCGCTCATCACGCACACGTTGCCCTTCACGCGGTACGCCGAGGGCGTGGAGTTGTTGCGCACGAAACAAGCCGTCAAAATCCTCTTCGATCCTTGGCTCTGATCTCGTTCCCAGGCCGAAGCCTCGGGGCGTAAAAAAAACCGCCCCGTTGCCGGAGCGGCTTTCGTAAAAATAAATTAACCCGACTGCTTAGTGCTTGGCCGCAGCGGGGGCGTTGGTGCCCTTGCACGTTTCGCAGTTCTTGTGTTCCTTGGCGGCCGCGACGCAGCACTTATGATCGCAAGCTTTGCCGTCTTTTTCAGCTTTCACGCAGCAGTTAGCTTTTTTGGGAGCGGCATCTTTGGCAGCGTCGGCCGCGAAGGCGAACGAGGCCGAGATGAGGGCCGCGACGACGAACAGGATCTTGTAGGACTTCATGGTGTTTTTATTTTTGGTTGTGGGGGACTAATTGGTGCGGGCGGAGGGAATCGAACCCTCCTCTCATGCTTGGGAAGCACACATATTACCGATATACTACGCCCGCCGCTCTGGCGTACACCACTAAAATAGCCTTGCCGTACACCACCCCCCTAGGGTTTGGTGTGGGATAGGTAATTTCCATGGAGAACGACATGAACACACCCAAAACGGATTCACCTGATAATTCAACCGAGAAAACTAAGCGGAGCTTCGACGCCGTCAAAGGTGTACAGGGCCTGTACCTCGCCCAGCCCAACGGCGTCTACCACACCCGTTACTCGATGAACGGCGAAAGATGCACCCGCAGTTTAAAAACTACAAATTTTGAAGTAGCCAAACTACGACTCGCGAAATTGAAAAACACGACTGAGGTGGCCCGGCAGTCCGGCGTCAAAACCGACAGCAAGCTACATACACTCGGCGCGATTGCTCGCTACCTTGAATCCGAGATAGAGGCGGCCCAGTCAGTTGATTCGACCAAAACCCAGTACCACGTTTGGTTAAAAAGGCTCCGAGATCACTGGCAACAGGGCGACTTTGATACCACCCTAGCGCGTAGCGTCACCCGCACTACCATCGTCGAGCTACGCTCGTACCTTTCGACGGGGGCTAGGCTCTTGTGCACCACATGGAAAAACCCGCGCAAGGGTTACTCCCCTGCCGTGGTCAATCAGACCCTCACCATGTTAAATATCATGCTGAAGACGGCGGTCATCAAAAACGTCATCGCCGCGAACCCTTTTTCCGAAGAAAGCCCCTTCGGCACTCCGCTGCTACTTCCAAGATCATCTCGCACCCCCGAAATCCCAACCAACGAGACACTCGAACAAGTTTTTAATGACATGGCCGAGGTCAATGTAAGCGGGATGGAAAAAACCGCCGCCGAGTATTTTGTTAACCACGCAAAGAATTCAGCAGAATTTGCACGCTTCCTCGCCTACTCCGGCATGCGTGCCTCCGAGGCTGGGGCGGCGATGGTGCAAGACGTGCGCGGAAATTTCTTATTAACGCGCGGCACCAAGACCGAGACCAGCCGCCGACAGATACCCATTAACGCCCCGCTCCGTGCCTTGTTGGATAAAATTATTGGCAAGCGCACCAGCGGGCCGTTGCTGAGCGTAAAAAGCTGCCTCAAGGCGCTCCAACGATCCTGCAAGCGGCTGGGTATCGCCCCGCTCCGTCAACACGACCTGCGGCACTACTTTGCGACCCTGTCCATCGAGTCGGGCGTTCCTATCCCGACCGTT
>CAJAFD010000120.1 GCA_903938935.1 uncultured Opitutia bacterium | reverse complement strand
GTCCACGTCGTGAACGGCGAGTAACCTTGCTGGGAGGACGGACAACGGAATTGGCCGTCGTTGCGATTGAAAACACTCTCGTGCGCCACGCGGCCACGGACGTCGTAGCTGTCACGGCCTTGACCAAAGAAAACATTGAAACGCGCGGTCGTCGCCGCGTGTTCGATCGCGCGATGCAGCAGATTCGTGGGCTTGTCGCCTTCACCCATAAGCGAGTGACCGAGTTGATGCGCGACGACGAGCGAGCGCATGGAGCGAATCGTATCAGCAAACAAGGACTGCGGGCCATTGAACGAATACACGTAACCGCTCGGCGCCACGCCGGCGGCGCCGGGAATCGGCGACCACGGCTGTTTGTACTGAGTGGTCGCGTAACGCGCGGCTTGCACGGCGCCCGAGGCTTTCAACGCCATCTCGGTGTAATCGAGCTCGGCTTGATTGAAGCGCGTCTTGCCCTCGAGCATGAGGCGGCGCTGGTTGCCGTACGTGGAGACGTTATTGAAACCGTGATCATGCACGCCGACATGTGAGACGTGGGAGGCCATGTGGCGCACAGTCTTTACCCGGCCGCGTTCGAGCATCGCTGTATCGCCGGTCGCATCAAAGTGAAGAAACGCCATGCCGAACTGAAAACCCTGCGTCCACTCGGTCCAGCCGCGGGACGTGTATTTACCCTGCACCGTAAAAACTGGGGTACCTTTGCTAGGGTCCCAGGCGGCGTCGATCGCGCGGATTTTTTCGCCGGCGAGTTCAAACACGCGGGCGGTTTTTTTCGTGAGCTTGGCCGGAGTAAGGGTGGCGTTGATTTTCATAACGGAAACGTAGAGAGAACCACGAACCCGGCGGACTGCACGAAAGTTTTTTAATTCCGTAGCTTTTTAAACCTTCACGACGTGCAGGCCCGAGGTAGGCTTGCACGCAATCCCCGAGAGGACGATAGTCGCCCGTATGCCCCCGGTTATCGAACTCTTCCTGAAAGCGTTCATTCCACTTTTCGTGGCGATCGATCCGATCGGGCTTGCTGCGGTTTTTCTCGCTCTCGGGCAAGGTGCCCCGCTGGAACAACGTCGTCGCATCGCCAAACAAGCCACTTGGACGGGTGGGGGAGTCGCCCTGCTATTTTTGTTTCTCGGCCAATCCATCTTCACCGCGATAGGCATCACGACGAGCGACTTTCAAATCGCCGGCGGACTCATCCTCTTCATCCTCGCCGCGCGCGATCTCGTCCACTCCGCCGCCGAAGAACCCGCCAAACTCGCCGAAGATTTTGGCGTCGTGCCACTCGGGATGCCTTTAATCGCCGGACCCGCTTCGATCACGACGTTGATCTTACTCGCCCAGACGCTGGGACTCGCCGTGACCCTCGCGGCTCTCGCGGTAAATCTCATACTCGTCATCCTCGCCTTTGCTTACAGCGAGCGGCTCGCACGACTCATCAGTTCGACCGGTCTGCGCGCGATTTCTAAAATCATTTCCATGCTCCTGGCCGCGATTGCCATCAGCATGATTCGCAAAGGCTGGATCGGATAACTTCTCCGCGGCTTCCCGTTAATCCCCGCTAAACCCCATCATGAAACTTCTCCTGCGCACCCTCGTGCTCGCGACAGTCTTGAGCACCGCTTTAACCGCCGCCGATCCTCGACTTTCCGGCATCACCGCGGCTTTGCAGCCGGCTCTGGATGAAAAAGAAATCGCTGGCGCGGTCACGCTGGTGATTTCCCGCGAAAAAATTCTCCATTTTGAAACGCATGGTTTCGCTGACGTCGCCACGCAACGTCCCATGACGCCGGACACGATGTTCAACATCATGTCCATGACCAAGCTCATGACCGCCACCGCCGTGCTCATGCTGCAAGATGAAGGTAAACTCAAACTCACAGATCCGGTCGCGAACTATATTCCCGGTTTTGCCGCGCTCAAAACCCCCTCAGGCCAACCCGCCAATCTTACGCTGCTCCAGATCCTCACCCACGTCTCCGGCCTCGGCGAAGCCCCTGCCGCAAGCGCCCGCGACGCTCGCACTCTCGCCGATCTCGTGCCGCATTGGCTCGCGGCTCCCATGCAAAACGAGCCCGGCGCCCGATGGCGCTACTGCCAGTCCGGCATCAACACGGCCGCCCGCATCGTCGAGATTGTGAGCGGCAAGACCTTCGATGAATTTCTTCGCACGCGCCTTTTCGTTCCACTCGGTCTCAAACACACCACCCATTATCCCTCCGCCGAACAGCTACCTTTCCTCGCCACGGCATACACGAAAAATAAAACCACCGGCGCGCTCGATGCCATTTCTGCGCCACCGCCCACTCGCGGTGCTCGCCCGCCCACGGGCAACGCCGGTCTCTATTCCTCCGCTCACGACTACGCCCGTTTTTGCCAAATGCTGCTCAACGGCGGCACCTTCGACGGCCAACGCTACCTCTCGCCCGCCGCGCTAAAGCTCCTCTCCACGCCACAAACGCCCGCCGCGCTGCCGACCGGATTTTTTCAAAACAACACCTACGGCCAACGCGGGACAAACTACGGCTGGGGCATCGGCACCTGCGTTTTGAAAACACCTCACGCCGGCGTCGCTGCGATGCTTGCACCCGGCAGCTACGGCCACGGTGGCGCCTGGGGCACGCAAGCCTGGGTCGATCCCGTGCGCGGCGTCGCGTACATCCTCATGGTCCAACGCACCAACTTTCCGAACAGCGATGCTAGCGACGTCCGCCGAGCGTTTCAACAAGCCGCGGCAGACGCCCTCGCCGCAAAATAAAATTCGCGCGTCTTTTTCGGCCCCATTTACCCGCCGAATTTCGTCATCAGCTCCGCGTAAATTTTCGCGCTCGCGATCAACTCTTTCACCGAAGCGCGTTCGTCGACGCCGTGATAATCAATCCCACCCGGACCATAACCGAGCGTCGGGATTTTACGGTGCGCGGCGAAAAAGTGCATATCGTTAAAACCCGTCGAAACATTAAACACCGCTGGCTCCCGCCGGACCTCGGCGACACTCGCCGCCATCGCCGCGAAAAACGGATGCGTTGGCGGCGTAAAGCACGCGAAGTTTTCGGAAATTTTAACCACCGTGATCCGGCACTGGGGGATTTTATTCGCAGCGATCGCGAGCGCGGCGCGCAGTTCTTTTTCTGCGGCAGCGTGATTTTCCATCGCGAGCACGCGGCGATCGATAGTGAACGTCGCGGTCGCAGGCACCGTGTTGATCTTCGCGCCATCGCCACAGCCAAAGACGCCCCCGATGTTTAAGGTCGGCACCATCGTACGGCCTTCGGGAGTTTTGAATTTACGGCGCGCGAGTTCTTTTTTGTGTGCGTTGAGGCCAAGGACGAGCGCCGCCATTTTTTCGAGCGCGTTGATCCCGCGTTCTGGCGTCGAACCGTGCGCGGGTCGGCCGTGAACCGTGACTTCAAGCCACACGACGCCGTTGTGCCCACAACACACCGCGGAACCCTCGCCACCTTCCATCACGACGGCGTAGTCGGGCTTAATCGGCGCGTGCTCCACGAGCCAACCGGTGCCCAGCGCGGAATCGGTTTCCTCGTCGGCAGTGAAGGAAACCTCGACGTTCATGCGCGGCACGGTGCGCGTGGCTTGCAGCGCTTCGAGAGCCATGAGCAAGCTCGCGATCGAGCCCTTCATGTCGGCCGTGCCCCGGCCAAAAATCCAACCACGCTCAACCGCCCCGCTAAACGGACTGCCGTGGCGCCAGCGACCAGAAACCGGCACGACATCGTAATGCGCGTTAAAATGAATCGTCTTCGTCGCGCCGCGCACGCCGAGTTTACCGAGGACGTTGTAACGAGGAAATCCAAGTTGGGCGGCGGGCAGTGATTTTTTTAGCAAAGCCGCCGGAATAGGATAACGCTTAGTTTTTAATCCCAAAGCGGTGAGATCGCGCGTGAGGCCGGCGGTGATCGTGTCGTAGTTTTCGCCCGGAGGATTGACGGTCGAGGTGCCGATGAGC
>CAJAFD010000119.1 GCA_903938935.1 uncultured Opitutia bacterium | reverse complement strand
ATGGGGGCGTCGTCTTTGGTGACGTGGTGGATCGTCGAGGCTTCGCGGTAGGCGGCGAAAATCGGGTGATCCGGCGTTTCAAACATGATCGTACGACCGGTCAACGTGGACAACATGCCCGCGAACGCCGGGCGCTCTTCGCGGTAGGCGAGCATATCGTGCAGGCCCGAAATGGCGACGGCCGCTTGGATGCGGCTCGACTGGCGGTTGACGGGATCGGCCGCTTTGGGGTCGGCGACGTCGTCAGCCACGGCGAGAAACGTCGTCAGGGTGGCGCCCGACGAGTGGCCCAGTCCGCCGATCGCGGCGGGATTTATGCGGTAGTCTTGAGCGTGAGCGCGAACCCACTGGACGGCGCGTTGGCAGTCGCGCACCATCGTTTTCCACGTGTGCGCGGGAGCCAGGCGGTGGTTAAGCGTGAAGACGGTGAAACCCGCCTCGAGCGCCGGGCTGAAGGCGTGGCTCTTGCCGCCGAAGAGCGGAGGGAAAATCCCGGCGTCGACGAGGTGGCGGTTAAGTTCTTTGAGCGGAACGTCGTTGTACTCGCCGCTAGCGGTGAATCCGGTGCCCATGATGAAAATAAGCGCGTAGCCGTTGGATGTGGCGGGGCGGTAAACATCGAGCAGGAGCGCAGCGCCATGGTCCATGCCGTAGACGACGTTGCGCTCGCTCGGGGCGACAAATGTGTACGTGGCGGCGGGCGCGGCCGCAGCGCCAGAAACAGCGAGCGTGAGCGCCTGGGCGATGAGAACGAGCGCGCCGAGGCGAGCCCGAATAAGGAAGGTGCGGATCATGGTCGTGATCAGCAGCCATCGTGCCGCGCGGGGCGAGACGGAAAACGTAATCAGGCGCGGAGCAGTTCGCGCAGATCGGTGAGAGAAAGTTTCGCCGCCGCGGCGTCGCTGGCTTCGAAGACGTCCGCGAGTAACGCGCGTTTCTCGGCTTGGAGCGCGAGGACTTTTTCTTCGACGGTGCCGGCGCAGATGAGTTTGTAGCTGGTGACGGTGCGCGTCTGGCCGATGCGGTGGGCGCGGTCGGTGGCTTGGGCCTCGGCGGCCGGATTCCACCACGGGTCGAAGTGGATGACGGTGTCGGCGCCCGTGAGGTTGAGGCCGGTGCCGCCGGCTTTCAGCGATAGTAAAAAGAGCGGGATGGCGGCGTCCGATTGGAAGCGATCCACCTCGGCCTGACGCGCGCGCGTCGCCATCGAGCCGTCGAGGTAGCAATGCGCGATGTCCTGCGCGGCGAGTTCTTCGCGCAGGAGCGCGAGCAGCGAGGTGAATTGGGAAAAGACCAGGACGCGGTGACCGTCGTCGATAGCCTCGGCGAGGAGTTCGGTGAACGCTTCGAGTTTGGCGGAAGGAATCGGTTTCGCGGAAGACGCGGGCGCGGCCGCCGAATCTTCGGCGGGCGATTTTTGGACGAGGCGCGGGTCGCAGCAGATCTGGCGGAGGCGGAGGAGTTGCGTGAGCGCGGCGAATTGGAGCCGGCCTTCGGTGGCGCCGGCGGCGGCGAGATCGAGCAGTTGGCGCTCGGAGGATTCTTGGGTGTCGCGGTAAAGTTTGGCCTGCGTAGGCGTGAGATCGCACCAGACGACTTGTTCGATTTTTTCGGGAAGCTCGGGGGCGACAGCGGTTTTAGTGCGGCGTAAAATGTAGGGCGCGGTCTGGGCGCGCAGACGCTCGTCGAACCACGTACGCTCGTCGCCGCGGATGCCCGCGGGCACACGCGTGAGGTAGCCAGGGAGGAGAAACTCGAAGAGCGAGCGGAGGTCGTCGAGGGAGTTTTCAAGCGGCGTGCCGGTGAGGAGAAAACGACTGCGCGCGCGGAGGGCGCGGAGGGCGGCGGCGTTTTGCGAGCGGCGATTTTTAATGTGTTGGGCTTCGTCGGCGATGACGATGGCGAGATCGACGGAGGTAAAAAGTTCTTGGTCGCGGGTCAGCGTGCCGTAGCT
>CAJAFD010000118.1 GCA_903938935.1 uncultured Opitutia bacterium | reverse complement strand
GTTCGTGCAAGCCCGAGGTAAAGCGCCGCCAATGCACTGCGTGCGTCGCATCGTGGAGCCCACGCGCGAGCCAGACATCCCCATCAATCGTGACCACCACGCCGGTGCCGTCCGGCAGAAACTGAATATCAGCGGGGCGCACTCGACGTAGCCATGGGTTATTGACGGGCAACGTCACGCTATCGACGACGTAAGCTTCGGGCGCGGTGGAGAGTTTCACCGTGGTCACGACATCGTGCGGCCAACGCGTCATCGGGACCGCAGAAAATGACTCCGCGTCACGCGCCGCCCCCGTTTCCGTCGCCGGGGCGTTGGCGTCGACCGCCAGATAAACCGTGAACCTTGCGGTTTCAGCATGCGCGCGCACGCGCACGTGCCACGTGCCGTTGGCGTCGGCGAGGGCCGCGACGTCGGCGGCATTCGCGTCATTTTTCAGAGAGAAAGAAACCTCCGGGGCTTTTTTTCCCAAGACCAGCCACTGCGCGCTGCGTGAGGGCGCGACGGCAAACTTCCGAGCGATAATCGGCCCGCGCGGACCAGCCGTAACCTTCCAACTTTCGCGCACGCCGACGCCGCCGACCGTGTAGTCTAGGACGACGCCTTTGCCGACCAAACGCAGTGCCTCGAAACGTCCCAACTTCTCCGCAATCGGCCCGCGTCCGACTTCTTCGGGGCTGGGCGCGGGCTCGCGCGGATCGCTCAGAAAGATGCCATCGCCCGTTTGCCAGCCGGGATAAATGCCGTTGGCGGACCACAATTTGCCGGCGGGCTCGGACAATGCTTTTTGACCACCCGGTGGCTTGCGCGTGGGATCTTGGTAGGAGCCCATGGCGAGGGCCTTGTCGGTGACGCCCGCGCCGCGCCAGACCGCAGCCACGCGCAACAAATCGGGATCAAAACACGCCCAACAATCTTGCCCGAGATTGAGCACGATGCCGCGGGGCGTGAGATTATCGGCCGGGAACGCGGCTCCGGATTTTCGGGCATCGAGCACCGAGGAAAAAAACGGAAAATTGGTTTCCACCCAAGGGGCGACCTGCGCGGAGGACGGAGCTGATTTCTTGTTTATTTCCGCCGCTTCGCCCGAACCTCCGACCACGCCGATCACGAAAGCGATAGGAACTCCGATACGCGCGAACCGCTGGCGGAAAAGGGGGGAAATAGGAAAAGGGTTCATAGAGCCGAGGCGTTGCTTCCAGTTTTATTGGGTTAAACCGAAAAAACGTTCACCACGATGAATATCCCGAGCGAGGGAGGGCGAGAACGTAAGTTTATCCTCACGAGGTAAATTCTGCGACGGTTCTGGCTTAATTTTAGAGCCATCCAGCGCGTTGACCTCGCTGAAATTACAGTACCAAGTTTATGGCCAGCGTCACCCCGACCCGTATTCCCCACGTCTCAAGCCCCTATGACCGCCGTATCCTCAAACCCTCCCGATAAGAAACGTCTCTTCGCCGTCCTCGCCGCCGCATTTTTGGGCTGGATGTTCGATGGCATGGAAATGGGCCTGTTTCCCCTGATCGCGCGACCCGCCTTGCTCCAGATGCAACAGGCCCAGGGTCTCACCCTCAACGACGCCTTCGTAGCCCAATGGATGGGCTATGCCACCGCCGCATTCCTGCTCGGCGCCGCGGGCGGCGGCGTGGTGTTCGGCTGGCTCGGTGATAAGATCGGCCGCGTTCGCGCGATGGCGGCGAGCATTCTCGTCTACTCTGTCTTCACCGGCTTGATCTACTTCGCCCAAGAGCCGTGGCACCTTTGCGCCGCCCGCTTCATCGCCGCGCTCGGCATGGGCGGCGAATGGTCGCTTGGCATCGCCCTCGTCATGGAGGTCTGGCCCGAGAAACACCGTCCCCTTATGGCTGGCGTCATCGGCGCTGCCGCCAACGTCGGATTCGCCCTCATCGCCGTCTTCGCCATTTTCTTCAAGGTCACGATCGACTCGTGGCGCTGGGTTGCGCTCATCGGCGCCGCGCCTGCGCTGCTGACCTTCATCGTCCGTCTCTTCGTCCCTGAGTCCGAAAAATGGCAGGCATCCGTGCAGTCCAGCACCACCAAGGTCGAGCCACTAAAAGAAATTTTCGGCCCCAAACTCTGGAAGACCACGCTCATCGCCACCGCCCTCTCCTCGGTCGCGCTCATCGGCACTTGGGGCTCCGTGCAATGGCTCCCACTCTGGGCCGATAAAATGGCCGGGGCCGCCGACCCCACCGCCAAGGGCTGGACGGGCATGTCCTCCGGCATCGGCGCCGTCATCGGCTGTCTGCTCGGTGCTTACGTTGGCCGCTTCATCACGCGCCGCATGGCCTACTTCCTTCTCTGTCTGGGTTCACTCATCGCCTGCGCCGTGCTCTTCCGCGGCATCGACACCTACGGCCCGGTCTTCCTCACGCTCACCTTCTTCGTCGGCGCGCTCACTGCCGCCTTCTACGGTTGGCTCCCGCTCTATCTGCCCGAGCTTTTCCCGACCCGTGTCCGCGCCACCGGCCAAGGTCT
>CAJAFD010000117.1 GCA_903938935.1 uncultured Opitutia bacterium | reverse complement strand
GCTTCGCGGAGATTCCCAACGTGGTCGCGATCAAAATCGCGCCGTTTAATCGCTATCAAACGATCGACGTCGTGCGCGCCGTGGTTGAGGCGGGGCGCGATGACATCGCGATTTATACCGGCAACGACGACAGTATCGTGGTCGATCTGTTGACGCCGTTTACCTTCGACGTGAACGGGAAAAAAGTGACGCGTCACATCGCGGGCGGACTACTCGGGCATTGGGGCGTGTGGACGAGACAGGCTGTGGCGTTGCTCAACGATCTCAAACGCGCTCGGCGCCATGCCACGCTCGACGCGCAGTGGCTCGATACCGCGATCGCGGTGACCGATATGAACGCGGCGCTGTTTGATTCGGCGAATAAATTTGCGGGCTGTATTCCGGGTATTTTGGAAGTGCTGCGTCGGCAGGGACTCGTGCCGACGAATCTGTGTTTAAATCCGCACGAAGTCTTATCGCCGGGCCAAGCCGAGGAATTGACGCGCGTGGCCGCGGCTTATCCGGAACTGACCGACGATGCTTTTGTGGCCGAGCACCTCTCGCGTTGGTTGAGCTGAGGCTTGGCGCTGCGCGATGGGCATAAAAAAACCGGCGCCCTAAGAGGCGCCGGTTGAAGGGGGAAAAGGTGGCGGATTATTTCTTGGGCGCTTGAGCTTGGATCTCGGTGAGGCGCTTTTCGATGTCGGCCATCTTCTTCATGAGGTCTTGCTCGACCTTTTTGCGGTCGCTGCTGGAGACGATGCTCAGGCTGGCGGCGTCTTTGACGACATTGGCGGGCAACGAGAGCAAGCGGGTGATGAGGCCTTGGTCCTTGAAGGAGCTGAGGTACAACGCGGTGATCTCGTGGGAGAGCTTCATCGCTTCCTGGGCGGCGGCTTGGGTCGCTTGGAGGTTGTTATTGAGCTGCTGATTCTTCGCGAGCTCGGAGGTGAGGACGTTGCCGACTTGATCGGAAATGCGCTGGCTGTAAGCGGTGATGGACTCGCGGGTGAGGTTTTGGTCCTTAGACATCTCGGCGAGGATCGGGGAAATTTTCTCTGTCATGCGCGTGGAAACTTTGTCGACCTGCTCGTTCTGCATCTTCTCGGCTTCCTCGGGTGACTTGGGGAGCGGGTTGTAGGGCTGGACTTTTTTAGCGATGGCTTCGGCGAGGGCGTCCATGCGCTCGACGTTGAGCTTCTGGACTTCTTCGTCGGTGCGGAAGAGGTCGGACTCGCGTTTGGCGATGGCGTCCTTGAGGAGTTTGTTGGTCGCGTCGAGGGCGCGGCGATTTTCATCGGACGAGGCTTTGAGGGCGTCGTTCTGCGCGCGGAGTGGGGCGAGCTTCAGCTCTTGTTGGGCTTGGAGCTCGGTGACGGTTTTTTGATTCAGCCAGAACGCGGCGCCAATGACGACGACCACGATGACGAGAATAACGAGGAGCTGCTCTTGGAGTTTTTGCCACATATAGAATAAGGGGTGGTTGATGCGAGCGGGAGGTTAGTAACGAAAGGTGATGGAACGCAACGTCGGCGTGGCGCTTGGTTTTGCGGTTGTTTTCGGGACGAGGAGACGCACGGTGGCGCCATGAGTTTGAACCGGTTTGAGCAGCGAATCTTCGATTATTGGCAAGGTCATCGCGACGAGAGACAGTTCTGGCAGGAAAAAGTTCGTGGAATCGTGAAAGCGGAGAACGACGACCATGCGGCGGCGGCGCGTTTGGACGGAGAGTTCTGGCGTTACTACGTGGAGCGCAGCGGGGTGGTGCCGGTGTTCAAAGAGGCCGCGCGGCACGAAGGCATGAGGCGCACGAGCATGAAGAACCTCGCGGAGCTGGTGATCCGGCTGTGGGTCGAGCCGCGGCCGAAAAAGAAAAAACCGGGGGATGCCGCTGGGATGCTGCCGGGGTTTTAAGGCGGGTGGTGGGGTCAAGCGTCGTAGACAGAGGAGCGGTGGCCCACGGCTACGACGACCACAATGAGTAGAGAATTTTCTAGCTTACAGAGCAGTCGCCAATCGCGCACGCGGTAGCGCCAGTAGCCGTGCTTGTCGCCGCGTAGGGGCTTGCCAAATGCTGCGGGATCGCTCGCCCCGCGGATACGATCATCTAAGTAACGACGAACCTCAGCGATTGCGTTAGGACCGAGGTCGCGTAGGTCGCGCAGCGCCGACGGTTCAATTCTGTAGTCCCAACTCACGCCACGCCTCCTCACCATTGAGCAGAGGAGTTTTGTGGGTGAGGTGATGCTGCCAGCGGGCATCGGCGAGTCGGAAATCGATTTCTTCGGCTACGGCGGCGTGGAGGGCTGCGGCTACGCGCTCAAGGCGGGCAAGTTTGGCGTCATCCGGCGTGGCGTCGGCGCGGGCGAGGGCGGCGGTGGAGATGAATTTGGCGGGGCTTAATCCGGCGCGGCGGGCGGCGGCGGTGATGCGGCGCTTGGCGGCCGAGGTAAGACGGATGGTGGTGGTCTGCGTGGCGGCCATGAGGCACAGGTGTATCACATATAAAACGGTGTCAAGATTGACGGTCGCGGGAGACGGGCATGGGACGACTAAAGCGTGGGCATCCGGGCTATGCACGCCAACAGGAACGGGAGCGTGCATACCAGGCAAGGCAACGTGGC
>CAJAFD010000116.1 GCA_903938935.1 uncultured Opitutia bacterium | reverse complement strand
TGGCGAGGCGGAGCGTCTCGGCGTGGAGGGCGCTCTGTTCGGGGTTGGGGTTGGCCATGACGTTGCGGTTGACGTCGCCGCAGGCCGCGAGCGTGTCCATGAGCTGGGCGTTGATGGCCTTGATGGACGGGCGGAGGTTGCTCTTGAGGATGCCGTGAAACTGGAAGGCCTGGCGCGTGGTGATCTTGAGGGTGCCGTTGGCGTGGGAGTCGGCGAGGGCGTCGAGGGCGAGCCACTGGGCGGGCGTGCACACGCCGCCGGGGACGCGGATGCGGGCCATGAAGGAGAACGCTTTCTCTTTGTTCTCGCGGCGACGTTGGTTGCGTAGGTCGCGGTCGTCTTGGGCGTAGATGCCGTGGAATTTGGTGAGCTGGGCGCTGTCTTCGGTGATCGTGCCCGTGGTCGAGTCATTGAGGTCGCGGAGGATGTGACCGCGGAGGAAGTTGCTCTCGGTTTTGATGGTCTCGTTTTTGGCGAGAGGCTTGGACGTGGTGGCAGCGGGTGTGGCAGGAGCGGACATGGCGAAAGAGGTGGTGAGGGTGGAGCGGAGGGCGTGAATGAGGGTTTCGAGAGCAAGCGGGTGGGAGCCGATGAGCTCGGTCGGGTGGCAGCGGAGGGAAGGTTGGGCGGAGGTGGCGGCTGCGCAGATCTGGGCGATGTCGCCGCCGGCGCCGGCGTGGCGACCGGGTGAAAGAAAGAGCAACGCGATCACGACATCGCCTGTATCGAAGCCAGCCTTACACAGTTGGTCGGCGAGCAACGGGAGGTTGTGCGGGTGTTCTTCGCCCTCCATCGAGGCGGCGACGAGCGGGCCGATGGCAGGGCCGAGGAGCGTGCGGACCTGGGCGGCGACTTGGTCGCGCAAGGCGGCAGAGGCGGGCGAAGGGCCGCCGTGGTCGACGACGATCACGGGCGGATTGGTAAGGCCAGCGGTGTGGATTTGTTGGCGGATGCGATCGGCGATGATCGCGGGAATCACGTCTGCGCTCGCCAGACTCGTCGTGAACACGCTGCGAAACGGCGCGGCGGGCGACTGGAGTTTCTCGAGGTCGTCGCGCAGCGAGGAACCGATGGCGCCTTGCGGACTAATGAAGAACGGGAGGAAAACGAAGTCGCGTTCGCCGGCGGCGAGTTGGGCGGACATCCACGGTTTGAGCGTGGCGGCGGGCGTGCCGTCGAGGTCGGCGGGCGCGATGCGGTCACTGTGTTTCCACGAGACCGGGTGCACGGTAACGCCGACGTTGGCGGAGAGGGCGGCGGCGACGCGGCGGAGGTTGAGCGTCGCGGCGGGCTCGAGGGAGCCGTTGTCGATGAGGGCGATGATCATGGGGCCAAGGCCGCGGGACGGGCGGCTTCGAACCAAGCGAGTTTATCGGCGAGGGCGGCGACCTCGCCGATGACGACGATGGCCGGAGCGCCGAAACCCGCGTGTTCGGATTCGAGGGCGACGCGGGCGAGGGTGGAGAGGAGTTGGCGGTGTTCGCCCGTCGTGGCCGACTGGATGACGGCGACGGGCGTGGAGCCGATCAGGCCACCGGCTTCGAGGCGGCGCGTGATCGTCTCGAGATTTTTCATGCCCATATAAAGACAGAGCGTGGCGCCGAGACGCGCGTAGTCTTCCCAACGAATCGCGGAGTCGGGCTTCGCCGGGTCTTCGTGGCCGGTGAGGAAAACAACGCCACTGGCGTGCGCGCGGTGCGTGAGCGGGATGCCCGCGTAGGCCGCCGCGGCCAACGCCGAGGTGACGCCCGGAACAACCTCAAACGCGATGCCCGCCGCGACGAGCGCCTCGGCTTCCTCGCCCCCGCGGCCGAAGATAAATGGATCGCCGCCTTTGAGTCGCACGACGTTTTTCCCTTCGCCCGCGAGCCGCACGAGGATGGCCTCGATATCGCGTTGGGGGCAGCAGAAGCCGCCGCCTTTTTTGCCGACGAAGATTTTTTCTGCATGGTCGGGGGCCAGCGCCAAAATCGCGGGCGCGACCAGATAATCATAGACCACCGCGTCGGCCTCGCGGATGAGCCGATGGGCTTTAAGGGTGAGCAGCTCGGGGTCGCCTGGACCGGCGCCGACGAGGGCGACGCGACCGGCGGGATAAAAGGTGGGGGCCGATTCCATCACAGTAACGCGATGAGCACGCCGGCGAGGCACCCGCGGCGCACGGGCTGAGCGAGAAGCGCTGAAATTTGAGTTAACATGACTACTTTAGTAAAGATAACGTGTTTTAATCTTTACCTCCGTCCCGCGCGTGGCAAGCAGTCTTCGCTCCATGGCTACATTTTCATCAGCAACCCTCGTCAGCTGGAATACCGCGCTGCGCCGCCAGTCGCCGGCGGAGATTGTGCGTTGGGCGCTGGCCCAAGCCGGCGGGCGGGCGATCGTCTCGACGAATTTCCGGCCCTACGAAGCGGCGATCCTGCACCTCGCGGTGGAAGCGCAGGCGGATATGCCGGTGTTGTGGGTCGATCATGGGTACAACCGCCCGGCGACGTACCGACACGCGGAGGCGTTGCGCGCGCGGCTGAAACTCAACCTCAAGCCGTACCTCCCGAGCGTGACCGCGGCGCATCGCGATGCCATCCATGGCCCGATTCCGACGACGGACGATGAGACGGGGCTCAAGAAATTTAGCGCCGTGATGAAACTCGAGCCGTTTCAACGCGGCATGAAAGAACTCGCGCCGACGGTCTGGATCACGGCGTTGCGCCAGTTGCAAAATCCTAATCGCGCCGGTCTCGACATCGTGGCGCTCGACGAGAATTTCGGCGCGCTGAAAGTCAGTCCGTTTTTCTATTTCAGCGACGCGCAACTCGACGCCTATCTTGCGCGCCACGATTTGCCCAACGAGTGGGATTACTTTGACCCGGCGAAGGCGGACGAGAAACGTGAGTGCGGCCTCCACGCCGCTTGGGGCAAACAGGCGGTCAGCGCCTGAGTTTGCCCTCTTTTATAAAACCACCGATCATTCCGACCTCGCGCCGCGCCTCGCACATGAGCAGCTACCATCTCGACCATTTGCAGCACCTCGAAACCGAGGCGATCCACATCATGCGTGAAGTCGCGGGCGAGTTTGAGCGGCCCGCGCTCTTGTTTTCCGGCGGCAAGGATTCGATCTGTCTCCTGCGGCTCGCCGAAAAAGCCTTTCGCCCGTCGGAACTCCCGCTGCCGTTGCTCAACGTCGACACGGGGCACCATTTTCCCGAGTTGAACGAATTCCGCGATCGTCGGGCCGCGCAACTCGGCGCCAAACTCATCGTGCGCACCGTCGAAGACGCCATCGCCCGAGGCATCGCGACGCCCGCGCCCGGCGAGGTCAGCCGCAATCGGCTCCAGATCCCGACGTTGCTCGCCGCCATCGAGGAATTTCAATTCGACTGCTGCATCGGCGGCGCCCGGCGCGACGAAGAAAAAGCTCGCGCCAAGGAGCGTTTCTTCAGTTTCCGCGACAGCTTCGGCCAATGGGACCCGAAAAATCAGCGCCCCGAAATCTGGAATCTCTACAACGGCCGCCTCAATCCCGGAGAAAACATGCGCGTATTTCCGTTGAGCAACTGGACCGAGATGGACGTCTGGGAATACATCCAACGCGAGCGTCTCGAGGTCCCGAGTATTTATTTCAGCCATCAACGCCGCTGCGTGCGTCGCGGCGGCCAATGGCTTCCTGTCAGCGACCTCGTCCCGCCGAAGCCCAGCGAAGAGGTGCGCGATCTCGTCGTGCGCGTGCGCACCATCGGCGACATTATTAGCACGGGTTGCGTCGAATCACCGGCGACGACCGTGGCCGACATCATCACCGAAATCGCCGCCGCTCGCGTCACCGAACGCGGCTCGCGCGCCGACGACAAAGCCTCCGAAGCCGCCATGGAAGACCGCAAAAAAGCGGGCTATTTCTAAACTTTTCGCCCGCTGTCTCCATGTCTCATTCCGCCACGTCTCCCCGGCCCGTCGATATCCTCCGCTTCAACACGTGCGGCAGCGTCGACGACGGTAAATCCACACTCATCGGGCGCCTGCTCTACGATTCGAAATCCCTCATGGAGGATCAGATCGAGGCCCTCGAACGCTCCGCCGACATCACCGGCGGCGGCCAGATCAACCTCGCCAACCTCACCGACGGCCTCCGCGCCGAGCGCGAACAAGGTATCACCATCGACGTCGCTTACCGCTACTTCGCCACGCCGCGCCGCAAGTTCATCATCGCCGACACGCCCGGCCACGTCCAATACACGCGCAACATGGTGACCGGCGCGTCCTCGGCCAACCTGTCCATCATCCTCGTCGATGCCCGCCTCGGCGTCATCGAGCAAAGTCGCCGCCACACCGCCATCGCCGCGCTCCTGCGCATCCCGCACCTCGTCGTCGCCATTAACAAAATGGATCTCGTCGGTTGGAGTGAAGCGCGCTTCTTGGAAATCCGCGCCCAGTTCGAAGCGTTTCTCCCGCGGCTCGACATCAAGGACGTGAAATTCATCCCGCTAAGCGCGCTCAACGGCGACAACGTCGTCGAGCCCTCGCCGCACACGCCGTGGTACGCCGGCCCCACGCTCCTCGGCCACCTCGAGACCGTCCACATCGCGAGCGATTTTAACCTCACGGGTTTCCGCCTGCCCGTGCAATGGGTCAACCGCCCCAACAGCCCGACCGACGCCGCGCTCCACGACTTCCGCGGCTTCAGCGGCCAGATCGCCGGCGGCATCGTGCGCACCGGCCAAAAACTCCTCGCGTTCCCCGCCGGCATCGTGACGACCGTGAAACAAATCTGGACTTACGACGGCGTGGTCGACGAAGCGTTTTGCCCGCAATCCGTCACCCTCGTGCTCGAGCACGACATCGACATCAGCCGCGGCTCGATGTTGGTCGCCCTCGATCATCTCCCGGGCTCCAGCTGCGATTTGCAGGCCGAGGTTTGCTGGATGCATACGCGCCCGCTCCAGGTCGGGAAAAAATATTTCCTCAAACACACGACGCACACCGTCCAAGTCGTCGTCACCGAGCTCATCGACAAACTCAACATGTCCACCCTCGACTCCGAGCCCGCGCCGGCCGCGCTCGCGGTCAACGACATTGGCGAAATCAAACTCCGCGCCGCCCGTCCGCTCGTCTTCGATGGCTACGCGACCAACCGCCTCACGGGCTCATTCATCCTCATCGAACCCGGCACCAATGCCACCGTCGCCGCCGGCATGTTGCGCGCCCCGCACGACGAGTTTAAGCCCGAGACCGCCGATTACGTGATTTGATTTTTTGCCGGCTGATTTTTTTTAACCGTAGTCACTCCGAAGCTCGCGTGAAAATATCCGTCAAAGTCGATTACGCCTGTCGCGTCATGGCCGAACTCGCGCGCTTGCACGGCTCCGGCGAACTCGCGCAGATCGAGCACCTCGCCAAAACCGAGGCCGTGCCTGCGAGTTTCCTTGCGCAGATCCTCGGTAAACTCCGCACCCACGGCCTGATCGTCAGTCGCCGCGGCAACCAAGGCGGTTTCACGCTCGCGCGCTCGCCTGAGGAAATTTCGCTCTACGACATCTTGATCGCCGTCGAGGGCGAGTGTCTGCAACGCAGCGGCAACGTCGCCGGCCGCAGCGGCCGCCGCATGAAACAAGTCTGGGATGAAGTCGCCGCCGCGCTCGTCCAGAAAACTCAGAGCTACACGCTTAACCAGCTCGCCACCAAGCAGCAGGCGGAAATGTACTACATCTGAGCGCGCGTCGCGAAACGACCCGCCGCTGCGGCGCGGCGGGAAAGTGTTTGCCAGCGTGGTCCGCGGGCACCGAGCTGGGGCCTCATCTATCCCGCATGAACGAAGACATTCTCAAAGCCATCCACGAAGAATTAGTCAGCATCCGCCAGCTCTTGGCCGAGGCCAACAAAGCCCAGCCCCGCAGCCAACCCGCGCGCACGATGAGCAGCACCTCGAGTTATTCGAGCGGTAGTGCCAGCGGCGACGAAGTCATTCCGCAACCGAGCGAAGTCGTCCCCAACGCCGGCGACGTGCAGGTGCATTTCGGCAAAAACAACGGCGTCGCGCTCTCCAAACTCAGCGAGCGCTCGCTCTCCTGGTACGCGACGGAACAGCCCCCGCGCCTCGACAGCAGCGGCAAACCTTATCCCGCGCGCCCGCAGGAAACGACTCTGCGCAACGCCGCCCGTACGCTCTGGCACCAGAACCGCGGCACCCTCGGCCAAGCCGATGCGCCCAAGGCCAAAGCCGCGTCCGACCTGGTCGTCGAAGCGCCCGCGCATCCTTCCGACGAAGAAGTGCCGTTTTGATCGTAGCCCGCGCCCACGCCTGCGCTCCACACCTGCCCGCGCTGGCGTGACGCTCGACTTCGACGTCGACTAAAACCGTTCTTGTTCAACCCGGCCGGATAAAAAAACGGGCCGGAGGTGATTATTTTCGCCCGCCCCGGAAGTCGTGGCACGCAGCTTTCGCCAAGAAACGCGTCATGTGCACGCGCATGGTGTTGTAGACTGACG
>CAJAFD010000115.1 GCA_903938935.1 uncultured Opitutia bacterium | reverse complement strand
CGGCGGGCTCGCGGCAATCGACGAGGACAGCTTTGCCTTCGGCCACAAGTTGCGCGGCGGCAGCGGGTGCGAGCTTAGGAACGTCGGCGGCAAAAACGAAACCAGCGGTGGCGATCAGGGCGGTGATGAAGCGGGGGAATTTCATGGTCGGAAGGTTGGGAGATGAAAATAGTGAAGGCAAATGCTGATCCGGTTTGAGGATAATTTCAGCCGTCTACGTCCGCTGATGGGACATAAAATAAAGCACAGGCACGGCCATGCGGCTGATGAGAAGTGAGGCGATTTCGCCGGCCATGAGACTGATGGCGAGGCCTTGGAAAATCGGGTCGGCGAGGATGACACTCGCGCCGATCACGACGGCGAGGGCGGTGAGCAGCATCGGACGGAAGCGCACGGCGCCGGCCTCGACGACGGCGTCGCGGAGCGAGAGGCCGTGGGCACGGCGGAGTTCGATGAAATCGACGAGGATGATCGAATTGCGCACGACGATGCCAGCGCCGGCCATGAAGCCGATCATCGACGTTGCCGTGAAAAACGCGCCCATCGCCCAGTGCGCGGGCAAGATGCCGATGAGAGAAAACGGAATCGCCGCCATCACGACGAGCGGCGTCACGTAGCTCTTGAACCATCCGACCATCAACAGCGCGATCAGCACTAGCACAGCGGCGAACGCGAGGCCGAGGTCACGAAAAACCTCGAGTGTGATATGCCATTCGCCGTCCCATTTGAGCGCGGGCGCGAGATCGTTGAAAGGCTGGTTGAGGTGGTAGATCGGCAACTCGGCGTCCACGGCGCCAAAGGTGCGGGCGTCCAGTTTTTGGATTTCGCGGTGCATGTTAAAGAGCGCATAGGCGGGACTCTCAACCACGCCGGCGACATCGGCGGTGACGTAGGTGACGGGTTTCAGATTTTTGCGGTAGAGGTTGCGCTCGCCGGTGGTGCGCTCGATGTGAACGAGTTCGGAGAGCGGGATCAGCGGGGCGGCGGGATTAAGGTCGGCGCGCACATTGAGCGCTAGAACGGCGGCCGGTTGCGCGCGATCGCGGGCAGAGACTTCGATGATGATAGGCAGATCTTCGCGCTCGGCGGGAAGATGAAGAAGATCGACCGTGGCGCCCTGGGTCGCGAGCGCGAGAGTCTGGTTAATGGCGGCTACGCTCACGCCGTGAAGGGCGGCTTTTTCGCGGTCGATGAGGTAGCGAATTTTGGGTTGGTCGGCTTCGACAAACCAATCGACATCTACGGCGCCGGGTGCGCGTTCGATGATGGCGCGCACGGCCGTAGCGAGGGCGAGGCGCTGAGGTTCGGAGGGGCCGTAGATTTCAGCGACGATTGATTGCAGAACGGGAGGGCCGGGAGGAACTTCCGCCACCGCTACGGCGGCGCCGTATTTTTTGGCGATGGCGGCGACGCGCGGGCGAATCCGCTTGGCGATGGCGTGGCTTTGGTCGGAGCGCTCAGCTTTGCCGACGAGGTTTACTTGGATGTCGGCGACGTTCGGGCCGCGTCGCAGGAAGGAGTGACGCACGAGGCCGTTGAAATTAAACGGCGCAGCTGTGCCGGCGTAGATTTGGTAATCGCGGATTTCGGGCTCGGAACGAAGGGCGGCGGCCATCTCGGTGGCGATGCGCGTGGTTTGTTCTAATGTCGTGCCCTCGGGTGTTTTTAGAACGATTTGAAACTCCGATTTGTTATCGAAGGGGAGCATCTTGATGGTGACGGCGCCGAAGAGCACGAAGGCGACCGAAACGACCAGCAATCCCACGATGCCCGCGAGGAACGTCCAGCGCCAGCGCGCGCGGTCGAGCAGGGGCTCCATGATGCGGTGATAGAGCCGCGTGAACCAATCGGACGGCGCGTGGTCATGATCAGCGGCGGCGCCCGCGAGCGAGGCGGCGCGGCGACGCAGGACGCGGATGGCGGCCCACGGCGTGACAGTGAAAGCGATCACGATGGAAAACAGCATCGCCGCGGTGGACCCGATGGGGATCGGGCGCATGTAGGGGCCCATCAGGCCGCCGACAAAGGCCATCGGTAGAATGGCGGCGATCACGGCCCAGGTGGCGAGGATCGTGGGGTTGCCTACTTCGTCGACGGCGGCGAGGGCGATGTCTCCGAGTGATTTTTTATCGGCGCCCGGTAAGCGCATGTGACGGACGATATTTTCAACTACGACAATCGCGTCGTCCACGAGGATGCCGATGGAGAAGATCAGCGCGAAGAGGGTGATCCGGTTGAGCGTGTATCCGTAAAGGTAAAACACGAGCAACGTCAGGGCGAGCGTGGCGGGGATCGCGAGGAGCACGACGAGCGATTCGCGCCAACCGAGAAAAAGGAGAATCAGAATCGCGACGCCGAAGACGGCGATACCCATGTGAAGGAGCAGCTCGTTGCTTTTCTCGGCAGCGGTGTGGCCGTAGTCGCGCGTAACGGTGACCGTGACATCGGCGGGTAGAAGCGTGCCGCGGAGTGTATCGACTTTGGCGAGTGCGGCGCTGACCACGTCGATGGCGTTAGCGCCCGGGCGCTTGGCGAGGCTCAACGTGACGGCTGCCTCAAGATCTGTGGCGGCCGATCCATGGAGCACGACATCAGCAGCGTCCTCGGCGGAATCACTGATGGTGGCGACGTCTCGCAGATAAATGGGCACCGTGGCTTGGGTGCCGATGACGACCGAGCCGACGTCGGCGGAGTCGCGCAGAAATGCGCCGGTTTCGAGCAGGAACTCGGTGTTGTTGAAAGGGCGCGAGCCGGATTGGAGTTGGCGATTGGCCGCTTGGAGTGCGGGCGTGACTTGAGCGACGGTGAGGCCGCGCGCGGCGAGCGCGGTGGGATCGAGTTGCACGCGGACCGCGCGGCGGACACCGCCGATGAGCGTCGTCTCGGCGACTTGCGGGATGGTTTTGATCGCGTCGTCGACGTGTTGAGCGAGACGGCGGAGCGCGAGGTGGTCGTGTGCAGCGCTGGAAAAAGTGAGGGCGAGAACGGGGACATCGTCGATGGTGCGCGGCTTCACGAGCGGCGCGGCGGCGCCGAGGGGAAGACGGTCGAGGTGGGCGTGGAGTCGCTGATTGAGCCGAACGAGCGCGGGCTCGATTTCGGTTCCGACCTTGTAGCGTACGATGATGACGCTGCGGCCGGGGCTCGATGTGGAATAGAGGTATTCGACGCCGGGAATTTCCCAAAGCAGTTTTTCGAGCGGACGCGTGAGGCGATTTTCAATCTCGGCGGGAGTCGCGCCGGGAAGCGCGCTGAACACGTCGATCATCGGCACGTTGATCTGCGGCTCCTCCTCGCGCGGGAGCATCAAAATCGAGAAGACGCCGAGGAGAATCGACGCTAGCACGATGATGGGCGTGAGCTTCGAAGTGGCGAAGATGGCGGCGAGTTTGCCCGCGAAACCGTAGGGCTGACCCGAGGTTGGCGTTGTATGAGGCGCAGAGGTGTTCACGGCGAAACGATCACAGATTGGCCGTCCCGGAGGGTGGCAGCAGGATTGAGGATGACGATTTCACCCGCGGTGAGACCGGCGAGAATGCGCGTCAACGCAGTGGAATGTGTGGCCGTTTTTACTAGGCGGAGTTGCGCGCGGCTTTCCGACGTAACGACGAAAACACGCTCCATTTGACCGAAATGCTGAACGGCGCTGGTTGGAATCAAGAGGGTCGGGGCCGTGCCGATGGGCCAGAGAACGCGTACAAATTGCCCCGAGCGGACCGCGGAGTTTTGGGGGAGTTCGAGTTTGGCCAAACGGGTTTGCGTGAGGGGATCGGCGGCGGCGGAAAATTCCACGAGCTCGGCATTCAACGGGTCGCTGGCCGGATCGAGTTGAACAGGCAGGACGGACCCAGCCGCGGTCGCGGCGAGGGGGGCGGGAACTTGGACTTCGGCGCGGAGTCGATCGCGGGCTTCGATCGCGAGTAGCGGGGTGCCGGGAGCGGCGAAATCACCGGAGTTGACGAATTTTTTGGTGATCGTGCCGCTGAACGGCGCGACGACTCGCGTGT
>CAJAFD010000114.1 GCA_903938935.1 uncultured Opitutia bacterium | reverse complement strand
GGCCGTCGCCAAACCAAGCGTAGCCGTTGCGACGCTCTTGGGAGATTTCATTCACGTCATCGTGGATTGTTTTATCCCGCTCGCCGAAGAGGGGGCGGTCGCTGCCGATTTCAGCGTAACGCGGCCACAATGGCGGTGAGCCGGGTGCAGCGACGAGCCGGCGGCCGCTGCCGTCGGGCGCGGGTTTGAAAATCACGCCCTGCAACGCGGTTTTTTCAAACCAAGCCGCGGCCGCATGGACGGCGTTTACTACGGCGGGTGATGGGTTCTGTAATTTCATCAAAAATATGGCGACGCCGGCGCTCTCTCCGCTCGATTGTGATGGCATCTCGTAGTTGCGCGCCGAGGTGGGCGCGAGCGTCAGGAGATCGTGTTGCTGACACCAGACGGTGCGGCGGCCTTGGATGAGGATCTGCGTGGCTAAAATACAATTGAGCCCGCGTGTGACGGCGGCGGCGGCTCGTGCGCGATCAGCCGCGGAGACGAAGGTGAATTCATTTTGGCCGGATGCGATCTCGCGCAGGAGGGTGAGGACGTTGACCATGGCGCTGTCGTTGTAGGTGATGGCGTCGTGGTAGCTGCCAGCGAGCGGATACACTTGCGGCCAACCTCCGTTGGGGAATTGCGCATGGAGCAGATAATCGAGGCCGCGGGCAAACGCCGCGCGATAAGGCAGGCTCGTGGTGAGGTCGGTGGCGGCGATGACTTTGGCGAGAAAGGATAAGGGTGTGATCGTGGCACCGTTGTCGAAGGTGCCGATGTAACCGTTTTCATAACCGGAGCGTTCGCCGGGGCGGCGGAGATGATCGGTGAAGCTGGTGTTTTTGTTCCAGCCGCCGGCGGGGGTTTGAAAGGAGACGGTGATATCAGCGGCGCGACGGGCTTCAACGGAGGTGTACCAAGTATCAGGATTTTTCAGGGGCAAACTGCGACCGCGATTCGGCACGAGGGGTTTGGTGAGCGCTTGGGCTTTGCGTTCGTCAGCGTAGAATTTTTCGTCGGCGGCGCGCAGGGCTTGCGAGCGCGCGAGATAATCGCGCCAAGCGGGCTGTTCGGTGGCCGGTAACGCGGCGATGCGCTCGGCGGTGAGCGGGAGCGGTTCGGGGTTAGTCCCGATCACCGCCGCACGGAGCGGGGCGACTAGAAATAACAGACTGGCGAGAGGCCAAAAAAAACAGCGAGTCAAAAACGTCATAGGGACAGAGTGTGGAGCTAAGACGGTCAACGCGAGCGATAGGTGCGATACTGGGGACAGGATCGCCTAAGAATTAGCGATTTTTTGAGCGACATGCATCCGAGGTTCAAGTTCACGCGTTGCATGAGTGCGACCGTAGGACTGGGTCCACCCGGCCGCTTGTTCCATCAACTCGATTGGTTAATGCTCCCATGAAGCTTCGTTCCCTGTTTGCCACCCTCGCTCTCTGCACCGGCCTAGTCTCGGCGCTCTCCGCCAAGACGGTCGTCGAAATCGCCATCGGCTCGCCCGATCACACCACCCTAGTCGCCGCCGTGAAAGCGGCCGGACTCGTCGAAACCTTGAGCGGCGCTGGTCCGTTCACGGTCTTCGCGCCCACCAACGCCGCCTTCGCCAAACTGCCCGCCGGTACAGTGGACTCGCTCCTCAAGCCTGAGAACAAGGCCAAGCTGGTCGCAATTCTCACCTACCACGTCGTCCCGGCCAAGGTCTTGGCGGCGGATGTGAAGACGGGCGAGGCTCCCTCGGTTAACGGCAAGAAGTTGTCGCTCAAGGCCGACAAGACGGGCGTGACTGTTAACGGCGCTAAAGTCATCGCCGCCGATCTGGTTGGCAGCAACGGCGTCGTCCATGTGGTCGACACCGTGATCCTGCCATAATCGCTGTCGCTGTTTTCATTGCATACGGCGTCCGCGGGCTTCGGCCTGCGGGCGTCTTTTTTTTAGCGACGCGGCGTGAGCGGTGAAGATGGGGGTTATCGTAACAAATTTTTGCCAAAGCGAGACGTGGGCATAGAAGGTGGGTCGGAGACGCCGTCCTACTTTGACGGTTCGAAGAGCTGGGAAAGAATAAGGCGGATCACTTCCTCGGAGGATTTGGTTTTCAATGACGCCTGATAATAGCTGCCGGTGGCGAGGGGCTTGTCGGTGCGGGCGTCGCGGACATCGATTTTGATTTCGATCATGTAGTTTTTGAAATCCCACTCCCAGCGATCGGTGTAACTGACAATCGCATCGACGCCATCGGGTCGCATGGTCGCGACCCCAAACGTGGCTTCCCGGCCGAGGGCGGTGAGGGCCGCGGCGATTTGGGCGTCGATCCGGTGATTATCGGCGAGGAGGCTTTCGACGTAGATTTTTTTGAAGCGGGTGAGGTCAGTCGCTTTGCGCGTGCTCATTCCTGTGGCGCAGCCGGCGAGCAACAAAGCCCAAGCGACGAGCGCGAGGAGCGGGACGAAACGAAGAAGCTTCATGGGTGCGAAGAGTGAAAAATAAAAAGGCCGCTCTGGCGAGCGGCCTGATGAATAGGGATTCGAGCTTTGGCGATTTAGCCGTGGAGGTAGGTGTTGAGCAGGTTCTCGAGGTATTCTTGTTTGCCCGAGCGCGGCGTGGGTTCGCCGAGACGGCCAAGAACGAGTTTCTCGAGCGATTTGAAGTTGGCTTTGCCATTTTCAATGTCCTTGCCGAAGCCGGTGTCGAAGCTCGCGTAGCGCTGCGCGACGAATTGATCGAACTTACCGTCGGCGATGATGCGGCGGGCGAGTTTGAAGGCGAGGGCGTAGGCGTCCATGCCGCCGATGTGAGCGTGGAAAAGATCCTCGGCGTCGATGGACGGACGGCGGAGCTTCGCATCGAAGTTGAAACCGCCGGAGCCCAAGCCGCCGGCCTTAAGGATGCTCGTCATCGCGAGCGTGAGCTCTTTGACGTTGGTGTTGAACTGGTCGGTGTCCCAGCCGAGGAGTTCGTCGCCGGCGTTGGCATCGATCGAGCCGAGCATTTTTTGCGAAGCGGCGACCTCGATCTCGTGTTGGAACGTGTGGCCGGCGAG
>CAJAFD010000113.1 GCA_903938935.1 uncultured Opitutia bacterium | reverse complement strand
CGATAAAGTTCGTTGAGCGTCGGACGGCGAAAGGCTTGTTGCGCGGCGGCGCGCAACCGAAGTTCGGACGTAGTGCGCCAGACGAGACCGGCGCTGGGGCTAAATTCGATGCCGTGTTGATCGGCGTAATGATCATCGCGCGCGAGTGCGCCCGTGGCGTTGATCGATTCGCGCCGATGTCCGTCCGACTCGCTCCAATCATCGAGCCGCGCACCTAAAGTCAGAGTGAAGTCGCGGGCGAGCGGTTGCTCGTGCAACGCAAAGAGTCCGGCGAAGGATTGCTGGCCGCCGGCGAAGCGTTGGCGAGTGTAGGCGCCGTTAGTGAACGTAAAATTTTCCTGCGTCTCGCCGCGCACGGTGCGGGCATCGAGACCAAAAGAGGTTTTCGCGTCCCGCGCGTTCGACCACGTGCCGGACCAAGCGGCGCCGTTGGCGCGGGACGGCACGGCAAATTGGTCGCTCGCGGGTGTTTCGGCGGTGCGCGTGGCGTTGATGGAGCTGAACGTGCTGGCGAAACGACCGCGCTGGGCGTACGCGCTCGCGTTCCACGTAAAAGCGGGCGTCACCGCACCGCTCAGGCCCACGGCGGCGAAGTGGCTGCGCGAGCCGTTGCGCTGATACGGCGTGCCGTTGTGTCGCGTTTCCTCGAAGGTGCGGGCGGTCACGATCGCTTCGAGATTTTCGCCGAGGCGCGTGCGGGCGCGGACGTTGAACGCGCTATGATTGCTCGCCGCGGGTTCGTCGATCGAACCTCGGCGCTCGGGCGCGACGAGGTTGAAGCCGGCCGTGGTGAACGTCTCGCCAAAGAGTTGGACGGAGCTCGCGCCAAGCGTGCGGGTGAGGCCGAGCGAAGCGCGGCGCGTGGTGAAGGCACCGGCGCTGGCGCTGAGCGTGGCGTGATCTGCGTTGAGCGTAGGGCTGAGGAGTTGGATAACGCCTCCGAGGGCGGCGTTGCCCCAAGCCGTCGCGCCGCCGCCGCGCACGATCTCGGCGCCGGCAATACTTTCGCGCGGCAGCTGACTCCAGAGCACCCAGCCGCCGAAGGGATCATTGAGCGGCACGCCATCCAGCAGCACGAGCGAACGACTCGCGCCGCTTGGGCCGAGGCCCCGGAGCGAAACGCCCTGCGCGGTCGGATTGGCGGAAAAACTATCGCTGCGACGAAACAGGCTAAATCCCGGCACCGCGCGCAGGGCGCCATCAAGCGTGGCGGTGGGCGCGGCGAGCAATTCGGCGCCGGTGAGGATGCGCGTGGAAAACGCGACGCGATCAAGCGCTTGCGGCGCGCGGCTGGCCGTCACGACCAAGGGCGTTAACGCAACGGGCGCTTCGGCGGAGATAGCTTGGCCCGCAGCGAAAACAGCTGAACTTAACAGCCCGATTCCACCGAACCGCAACGCGCATAACGCGCGGCGCAGTCGTGGTCGTAGGGCCGCAAAGTTATCCGTGGAATCGGGGCGCATCACGTTAGGTTGCGCGCGCGGCAGGCGCGGAGGAAATGAAATTCGTCCGCGCGGGCGGCGGCTCGTTTAACTCGGATCGTAATCGAGATACGGCCCGAGCCATTTTTCGGTTTCAGCGAGGCTCTGGCCTTTGCGCGCAGCGTAGTCGGCGACTTGGTCTAGGCCGAGTTTGCCGACGCCGAAATATTTCGAATCGGGGTGGTTGAAATACCACCCGCTCACGGAAGAGGCCGGATGCATCGCGCAGCTTTCGGTGAGCGTGATCCCCGTCGCGGCTTCGACGCCGAGCAGGCGGAAGAGAGTCGGTTTCTCCGTGTGATCAGGGCAGGCGGGATAGCCGGGCGCGGGTCGGACACCGCGGTATTTTTCACGGATGAGTTCTTCGTGCGTAAACGTCTCGAGCTTGCCGTAGCCGCTGGCTTGGCGCGCGCGTTGGTGGAACATCTCGGCCATGGCTTCGGCCAAGCGGTCGCCGAGGGCCTGCGCCATGATCGCGTTGTAGTCGTCGTGTTGCGCGCGGAAGGTGGCGGCAAAATCTTCGACGCCGTGGCCGGCGGTGACGGCGAAACCGCCGCAGTAATCGAGGCGGCCGCTCTCGCGCGGGGCGATGTAATCGGCGAGGCAGTGGTTAAATTGGTCGGCGGGTTTGTCCATCTGCTGGCGCAGTTGGTGGAAGCGCGTGATGACGGAGCTGCGTTGCTCGTCGGCGTAGATCTCGATGTCGTCACCGACGGCGTTGCACGGCCAGAAGCCGATGATGGCTTTGGCGGTGAAGCGTTTTTCGGCTACTATGCGGGCGAGTAATTTTTGCGCGTCGGCGAAGAGTTTCTTCGCTTCGACGCCGACGATTTCATCTTCGAGGATTTGCGGGAAACGGCCGTGGAGTTCCCAAGCGCTGAAGAACGGGCCCCAGTCGATGAACGGCACGATGTCGGTGAGCGGGACTTCGGAGAAAATTTTCGCGCCGAGGAATTCAGGACGCGGAATGTCGACGGTGGCCCAATCGTAAGACTGTTTGCGGGCGCGGGCTTGCGAGAGGGAGAGGAGCGGACGCTTGTTGCGGCGAGCGGCGAATTCTTCGCGTTGGCGTTCTTGCTTGGCGGTGTTTTCAGCGATGAACGCAGGCTTCTGCTCAGGCGAGAGTAGGGAACTGACGACGTTGACGACGCGCGAGGCGTCGAGGACGTGGACGACGCCGCCGGGATATTCGGGAGCGATTTTCACGGCGGCGTGGGCGGGGCTCGTGGTTGCGCCGCCGATGAGCAGCGGGATGGTGAAGCCCGCGCGTTTCATCTCTTTGGCGACGTGGACCATCTCGTCGAGGGACGGCGTGATGAGACCGGAGAGGCCAATGATGTCGACGTTGAGCTCCTTGGCTTTGGCGAGAATTTTGTCGCACGAAACCATGACACCGAGGTCGGTGACTTCGTAGTTGTTACAAGCGAGGACGACACCGACGATGTTTTTGCCGATGTCGTGGACATCGCCTTTGACGGTCGCGATGAGAAATTTTCCCTGGGCGCGGGTGGCTTCGCCGGCGGCGGTGGCGCGGGCTTTTTCGGCTTCCATGAACGGCGTGAGGTAGGCGACGGAGCGCTTCATCACGCGGGCGGATTTGACGACTTGCGG
>CAJAFD010000112.1 GCA_903938935.1 uncultured Opitutia bacterium | reverse complement strand
TGCGGGCACGACGCTCGCGCCGCATGCGTTTGCGCCGACGTTGCACGTGGATTCGCTCACGGGTTTCCAGCACCTGCAGTTGTTCCTCAAGGCGATGATCGTCGCCGCGTCGTGGGTCTGCAGTTATTTCGCGGTGAAACATTTGCCGGTGTCCTTGGCGGCACCGATCCGCGCGACGGGCCCGGTGTGGACCTTGCTCGGGGCAACGCTGGTGTTGGGCGAACGACCGACGTGGCTCGAAGGCTTGGGGATCGTGATTACGTTGGCCTCATTTTTGGGCTTATCGGTGGTCGGCGCGCGCGAGGGAATTCATTTTAGGCGCAACGGCTGGATCTGGTTTCTGGGTGGTGGTACGCTGCTCGGCGCGCTCAGTGGGCTTTACGATAAGTACCTGCTCGGCTCAGTGGGTTTCACGGCGGCGACGGTGCAATGCTGGTTCTCGATTTATCTGGCGCTGGTATTTCTGCCCCTTGCGGTGGGCTGGAAATTGCGTTGGTGGCAGCGGCAGGAGTTTCAGTGGCGAGGCAGCATCGTGCTTGTCTCCCTGATGCTGCTGGTCGCGGACTTTCTTTATTTCAACGCGCTGCGCGATCCCGAGGCGCTGGTTTCGATGGTCTCGAGTCTGCGGCGTGGCGGTACGCTCGTGGCATTTGCGGGTGGGATATGGCTTTTTGGTGAAGTCAACGCGCGCGCAAAATTGCCGGCGGTTATCGGAGTCGTGATTGGGATCGTGTTGACGATTTTAGGATGAGCGCGCGCTCACTCGATCGCGCCCTCGTGTTGGAGGAGTTGGCGTTTCACATTCTCGCCAAAAGCGAAACCCGTGAGCGATCCGTCGGCGCCGATCACGCGGTGGCACGGGACGATCAAGCAGATCGGATTGGTGGCATTGGCGCGGCCGATGGCGCGGGCGCCGCTCTTCAGGGTTTTGGCCAAAGCACCGTAGCTGCACGTTTGACCGAAAGGAATTTTCTGAAGTGCCTGCCAAACGCGTAGCTGAAAAGGCGTTCCTGCGGGTGCGAGCGAAAGGTCAAAGCTGGAACGATCTCCCTCAAAATACGCGAACACCTGCGACCGTGCCGCCGCCGTCTTCACGGTATCACGAACGGGTTTGACCGTGTCGCTTTTGAGACGGGCCCACAGTGCGGTATCGGCGCCAAATGCAGTGGCCAGCACGGCGCCCGCATCATCCACTGCGATTGAGAAATCGCCGACTGGAGTTTTTAAAGTATCAAAGTAGACGTTCATACAAGAGCGGTTTGGTTGAATTGCCAAAGATGATTCGTGGCGAGACTGCGATAGGGCGAGAAGGCCTTGATGAGGCGTCGCGTGGCATCGAAGTCAGGTCACTTACATGGTGGCGGCGGTCATGCGCATGGCCGTAAGCTAGCAGATCGCGCTTGGGTGTGTCGTCCGGATAATTCCGGAGTAATTTTTAAATCTCAGAAACCGGGGAAGCCGCCTTTGCCCTTCATGGCTTCCATCTGGCGCATCATTTTTTTGGCTCCGCCGCCTTTCAGCATCTTCATCATTTTCTGCATCTGCTGAAACTGTTTCAGGAGTTGGTTAACTTCGACGATCTTCACGCCCGCGCCGTTGGCGATGCGTTGGCGCCGGCTGCCGTTGAGTAGGTCGGGCTTGCGGCGCTCTTTGAGCGTCATCGAGTAAATGATGGCTTCCGTACGGGCCATTTGCTTCTCGGAGTCGTCGGGCAGTTGCACGCCGCTCATGCCGGGCATCATGCCGACGATGCTCTGCATGGAGCCCATTTTCTTGATCTGCTGCATCTGCGCGAGGAAGTCCTCGAGATTGAAGTCAGCCTTGCGCATTTTTTCGGCCATGCGCTCGGCTTCTTTTTGGTCGATGTTTTCTTGTGCGCGTTCGACGAGCGAGACGACGTCGCCCATGCCGAGGATGCGGGACGCCAAGCGATCGGGATAAAAGGTGTCGAAGTCGCCGGTTTTCTCGCCGGTGCCGACAAATTTAATCGGAACGCCTGTGATGCTTTTGATCGAAAGCGCCGCGCCGCCGCGCGCATCGCCGTCGAGTTTGGTGAGAATTAAGCCGGTGAGTTGGAGCGCATCGTGAAAAGCTTTCGCGACGTTGACCGCTTCTTGACCGAGGGCGCCGTCGGCCACGAGTAAGACCTCGTCGGGTTGGATGCGGGCGCGGAGTTTTTTTACTTCCTCGATGAGATCGGCGTCGATCTGGAGCCGACCCGCGGTGTCGAAAATCATGCAATCGGTCCCCGCGGCATCGGCGGCGGCGAGGGCGGCGGCGCCGATGGCGGTGACGTCTTGCGATTGGCGATCAGCGTAGAAACCGAGCTCTTCTTGTTTCGCTAGAATTTCGAGTTGGTCGATGGCCGCGGGGCGATAGATGTCGCAGGCTACGACGAACGGTTTGTAGCCGCGTTTTTTGAGGAGCTTGCCGAGTTTGGCGGTCGAGGTGGTTTTGCCCGAACCGTGGAGGCCGACCATCAGAATTTTAAGCGGGCGGGCAGGGGAGAGCGCGGTCTGGCCTTCGCCGAGGAGGCGAACGAGTTCGTCGTTGATGATTTTGACGACTTGCTGGCCGGGGGTGACGGACTTGAGGACTTCTTGGCCTACGCAGGCGACTTGGACGCGTTCGACGAAATCGCGGGCTACTTTAAAGTGGACGTCGGCGGCAAGGAGGGCGGTGCGCACTTCTTTGAGTGCGTCGGCCATGTTTTCTTCTGTGAGTTTGCCGACACCGCGGAGGTTGCGGAGCGCGCTGCCGAGTTTTTCTGTGAGCGATTCGAACATGTGAGTGGTTTACGTGGGCTCATTTTTGGGAGCGAGGCAACTCCGCTTCCTCGCGGGCAGGCTCGTGGTCGGCGACCATTTTCGTCCTCGTCAAGCGGCCTCGCTTTAGGGATAACGCACGTCTCTATGAACCCTGTTCTAAAGCTGTTACTCGAAGGCGGTAGTCTCACGACGGCGCAAATCGCGCAAGTCGCGGGCTTCTCCGTGAGCGAAGTCGAACAGCACCTGGAACAGTTGAAGAAGGATAAAATCCTCCTCGGCTGGCGTCCGGTGCTCGATCTCTCCCGCGAGGCCGCTGCAGCAGCTACGGTTCGCGCGGTGATTGAAGTGAAAATTTCGCCAGAGCGTGGCGGCGGGTTCAACCGGTTGGCGGAGCGCCTCGCGCGCTTCGACGAAGTGGAGTCCTGCTATCTGATGTCGGGCGGTTATGATCTGCTGGTATTCGTCAAAGGCGCTTCGCTGCAGAAGGTCGCCGGTTTTGTTTCGGAGAAACTCTCGACGATCGAGGGCGTGCTCTCGACCTCTACGCATTTCATGCTCCGCTGCTACAAGGATCAGGGTTTCCTGCTCGATGTCGGCGAAGCTACCACCACGCGGCTTAACGTCGCGCCTTAACTGGAGGTTCATCTCATGAGCAACGATCCCAAACGCTGGGTTGCGGGCCACGTGGCCGCGCTGCCCAAGAGCGGTATTCGCGATTTCTTCGAGCTAGTGGCCAAAATGAAAGGCCAGGATGTGATTTCACTTGGCGTCGGTGAACCCGACTTCGTCACGCCGTGGAATATCCGCGAAGCCGCTATTTTCGCGCTCGAGCGCGGCAAAACGTATTACACGTCCAACCTCGGCATGATCGAGCTACGGCGTGCGATCTCGACGTACGTGACCGAACATTTTGGCGTCGATTACCGGCCGGAAGATCAAGTGATTGTGACGGTCGGCGTCAGCGAAGCGCTCGACCTCGCGTTGAGGGCTTTCTGTAACCCTGGCGACAAGGTGATGTTTCACCAGCCGTGCTACGTGTCTTACCACCCGAGTATCTCGCTCGTGCACGCTCAGGGCGTCGCCGTTCCGACCTTTGCCAAAGACAACTTCGCGCTCACGGCCGAAGCCTTACGCGCCGCGTGGCAGCCGGGCTGCAAGGTGCTCATGCTCAATCTGCCGTGTAATCCCACGGGCGGCA
>CAJAFD010000111.1 GCA_903938935.1 uncultured Opitutia bacterium | reverse complement strand
CTTGTTGCGCATGGCCCTCACCCGTTTCTCCGTCGCTCCGCTCCATACCCTCACCCGCACCCTCGCCGCCGTCGCGATGGGCCGCGAAGCCCCGGAGCTCGTCCTCACCGGCGCCCGCCTGCTCTCCACCTCCACCGAGCGCATCCATCCCGAACGCGAAATCTGGCTAAAATCGGGCCGTATCGCCGCCGTCAAACCCGCTGGCACCGCCAAAAAACTTTTTACCCGGCTCCCGCGCTCGCAATTTTTCGACGCCGCCGGCGGTATCCTCGCGCCCGGTCTCGTTGATCCGCACGTCCACATCGAGAGCTCGATGATGACCGCCTGCGCCTACGCCGAGGGCGCCTTGCTCAACGGCACCACGACGATTTTCTGCGACAGCCACGAAATCGGCAACGTCTGCGACGCCGCCGGCATCGAGTGGATGCTCGCCGACGCCCGCCAAGCCCCGCTGTCTATTTTTCTCACCGTCCCCAGCACCGTCCCTGCGACGTCGCCTCAATTTGAAACCGCCGGCGGCGACCTCACCGCCGCCAAAATCGGCCGCCTCTTTGATCGCTATCCGGAAGCCGTGGCCCTCGGCGAGAAAATGGATTTCGTCCAAGTCGCCATGGGCGACCCGCGCAGCCACGCCATCATGGCCGCCGCCCTCAAACGCGGTCGCCCGATCTGCGGCCACATTTACGGCCGCGAATTCGTCACCGCCGGTGCCGCCAGCGGCATCACCGATACGCACGAAGCCATCGACCGCGAGATCGGTGACGATTTTCTCGAGGCGGGCGTCTGGGTTTTCCTCCGCGGCGGCCCGCCCACCACGCCGTGGCATTCCCTCCCGCACGCCATCAAGGCCGTCACCGAACTCGGCGCCAACCCCAAGCGCGTCTGCGTCTGCACCGACGACCGCGACGCCGATGATCTTTTTCTCTTCGGCCTCGACTGGGTCACGCGCCAAGCTGTCGTCGCCGGCCTCAAACCCACCACCGCTTGGAGCATGGGCTCGCTGCATCCCGCCACCCGCTACGGCATGGACGGCGAGATCGGCGGCCTCGCGCCCGCCCGCCGCGCCGACATCGTGCTGCTCAACGACGCCCTTGAGCCACAATGCACGTGGTACGGCGGCGAGCTCGTCGTCAAAAACCGCAAAATCACGCCCATCCTCGACCGCGCCCTTTCGCAACGTTACCGTTATCCGCGCGCAGCCTATCAAACGGTCAAACTTCCCTCGAAGAAGCTCACCCTCACGCCCGCGCTACCGACGCAACCCGTCACAGCCAACGTCATCCGCACCGCCCTCCCCGGCATCATTCTTTTCCACGAGAAAATCGCCCTCGCGCCCAAGCCCGGCCAGACGTGGTCCGATCTTTTTAACGAACACCGCCTGTGCTTCGTCACCATCGTCGAGCGCCACGGGAAATCCGGCGCGGTCGCTCACGGCCTACTCCAAGATTTCAACCTCCGCGCCGGCGCCGTCGCCAGTTCCGTCGGCCACGACGCGCACAACATCATCCTCGCCGGCACCAACGAGGCCGACCTCCAACTCGCCCTCGCCACCATCAAAAAACTCCGCGGCGGCGTCTGCGTCGTGCGCGACGGCAAGGTCCTCGCCCACGTCGCCCTCCCCGTCGCCGGCCTCATCTCCGATCTCCGCGCCACCGCCGTCGCGAAAGAAACCACCAAGCTCAAAAAGGCCTGGGTCGCCGTCGGCTGCACGCTTCCTTACATGGGCTTCAACCTCATCCCGCTTTCTGTGATCCCCGAGATCCGCATCACTGACCG
>CAJAFD010000110.1 GCA_903938935.1 uncultured Opitutia bacterium | reverse complement strand
GATTGCGCGGCATCTTCGAGGACGAAGAGCCCGTGCGCGGCCGCGAAGGCGTTGATCGCGGTCATGTCGGCCGTTTGGCCGTAAAGATGAATGGGGAGGATGGCCTTGGTGCGCGGGGTGAGGAGTGAGGCGAGGCGGGTCGGATCGAGGTTGTAGGTGCGCGCGTCGGGCTCGCACGGGATGGGCGTGGCGCCGACGTGCGTGACCGCGAGCCACGTGGCGATGTAGCCGTTGGCGGGGACGATGACTTCGTCGCCCGCGCCGATGCCGCGCGCCAAGAGGACGAGTTGCAAGGCTTCGAGCCCGTTGGCGACGCCGATGCAATGCGCCGCGCCGACGGAGGCCGCGTATTCGGCTTCAAAGGCTTCGAGCTCGCGCCCCAGCAGAAACCAGCCGGAGTCGGCGACGCGCCGATGAGCGGCGTCGAGCTCGGCGCGGAGTTCGGCCGTGGCGGCGGTGAGATCTAAAAAGGGCAGGGGCATAAAAAATATTATAAAAGTTGTAGGTGAAAAATGAAACTGTCCAAGCAACAATCAGCAGCGGCTGATACAGGCTGGTACTCCGGTAATTGATTTCGGGTGCTTAAAATTGTGTTCTGCGAATACGCTTCGGTCCGCGGTAAGCCATGGAGTCCATTGAGCGAGGTAGTGGATAAAATAACACTCTGGATTCTTCCTTATTAGGTCGTAGCTTCCGCTTCGTCGCAAGCGCACATCGTGTGTCGTTTAATTCGGAATGCCCCCTATGTGACCGGGCGAAGCTATGCGGGTTATCTTTTTTAATCTCAACAGTGCGCGTCCTCCTCGTTAGTAACTACAAACCTGATCAACAGCAGAGCATGCTGCGGTACGCGGAGTTGTTGGTCGCGGGTTTGCGCGAGCGCGGCGTGAGCGTCGATGTGATCCGTCCGTCGGTGTGCTTGGGACGTTTATCGGTAGGCACTCAAGGGCTCGGAAAATGGCTGGGTTATTTCGATAAATTTATCGTGTTTCCTTGGCGGCTGCGCCGCGAGGCGCGCCGCGTGCCGGGGCGGGTGGTGCATCTCTGCGATCACTCCAATGCGATGTACGCGGCGGTGCTGCACGGCGTGCCGCACGTCGTAACGTGCCATGATGTCCTCGCGATCCGCTCGGCTTTAGGCCATTTCCCGCAAAATCCCACAGGCTGGTCCGGGCGACGTTTGCAGGCCTGGATCACGCGGGGCTTGGCTCGCGCGGCCCTGATTGTGTGTGTCTCGGCCACGACTCGAAGTGAACTCATCGAGTTGTTGCCCGAAGCGGCGTCCAAGATCCGCGTGGTGCCGAACGCGCTGAACGCGCCCTACGCGCCAATGCCGGATGCAGCAGCTGCGGAAAAACTCGCCGCATTTCCCGCGGTGCAAAGTCTGGGCGCGGCGGGCTATATTTTCCACGTGGGCGGCAACGCTTGGTACAAAAACCGCGCCGGGGTGCTGCGGATTTATTTCGCGTACGTGCGCCAAGGTGGACGTACGCCTCTGGTGCTCGCGGGCAAGCCGGCTACGACCGAAATGCAGCGTTTGCTGGCGACTCAGCCCCTCGGGGCCCGAGTCATCGCAGTGGGCGAGGTGGACAATCTCACGCTCAACGCCCTGTATGCGCGCGCGGCGTGTTTGCTGTTTCCGTCGCTCGCGGAAGGTTTTGGTTGGCCGCTGTTGGAGGCGATGAGCGCGGGGTGTCCGATTGTGACGAGTCGCCGTCCGCCGATGAACGAAGT
>CAJAFD010000109.1 GCA_903938935.1 uncultured Opitutia bacterium | reverse complement strand
GAAGGATATCCTCAAGCGGACGACCGGAGGCGAGGTGGCCGCGGATGATTTCCGTCTGGCGGGCGATGCTGCGAAAACCGGAGATCGGGATGAGCGCAATGGCTGCGTCGTCGGCGGCGCATCTGAGACGCGTCCAAGCGGCGGCGGCGGGTGGGGTGAGTTGGATCGCGCGTCCGTCGTCGGTGTGTGCGATGGTGACGAGTGAGCTGATCGCAGCCTCGGGTTGATACGCGAGACCGCGACGTTGCGCGTAATCGACGGGCAACCCGAGGGAACGGTGCACGTCGGCGAGTGCGGCGGTCACGACGGGCCTCAGCCGTGATGTTCGGCGAGCCAACGTTCGGCTTCGATGGCGGCCTGACAACCCATCCCGGCCGCCGTGATCGCTTGGCGGAAAACGTGATCCGAGCAATCGCCCGCGACGTAGATGCCCGGGACGTTGGTCTGCACTTGCGAGCCGGCTTGAGGCTTGAAGTAGCCGCCTTCATCGACCTCGAGCGGCGGGGCAAACGGCCCGGTGTTGGGAATATGGCCGATGGCGACGAAGATGCCTTTCACGGGCAACACGGACTCGGCGCCGGTTTTCACGTTTTTAATTTTTAAGCCACTCACGGCGCCCTCGGGCACGCCGAGCACTTCGACCGGCACGCTGTCCCAGACCATCTGGATTTTTTCGTGCGAAGTCGCGCGGTCGGCCATGATTTTCGAAGCGCGCAGCGAGTCGCGGCGATGCACGAGATAAACTTTGCTGGCAAAGCGCGTGAGGAACAACGCCTCTTCGGCGGCGCTGTCGCCACCGCCGAGTACGGCGACTTCCATCTTGCGGTAAAACGCGCCGTCGCAGGTGGCGCACGTCGTCACGCCCTTGCCGCCGTAGAGTTCTTTTTCGCCGGGGATGCCGGTGAGCCGCGGCGAGGCGCCCGTGGCGATGATCACGGTCTTGGCGAGGATGACGCGATCGCCGCAAAATAATTTGCGCGGCATCGAAGTGAAATCGACTTTATCCACGAGTGCCTGCTCGAAGCGCGTGCCGAAGCGCGTGGCTTGCTCGCGCATGTTTTGCGTGAGTTGGAAACCGTCGACCCCGTGCGGGAAACCGGGGAAATTTTCCACCTCGCTGGTCGTGGTGAGTTGCCCGCCAGGGAGGGGGCCTTCGAGCACGAGCGGGTTGAGGCTGGCGCGGCCGGTGTAGATCGCGGCGGTGAGGCCGGCGCAGCCGGTGCCGACGATGACGACGTTTTCGACGGTGGGGGACGACATAGGAATAAGCAGCGACAGAGCGGCAAATGCGCGAGGGCGACAAGGGATTTCCCGCATCCCACTTAGAATCGATGGATCTGCGGCCAGAGGGTTTTCCTGACTCACGGTGTTGTTGCGCGCACGCCATCTGCTTAATCCCGTGGACGGCACCGCTCTGTTTGGTCCATTTTTCACTTTTTATGAAACGCCCCATCTCCTACCTCGCGCTCGCGCTGACCATGCTGCCGCTCGCGCTTTCCGTCGCCGCTGATTCCCGTGCGATGCACGAACGCTTCATCACCATCGACACCCACCTCGACACGCCTTCCAGCCTGCGCCGGCCCGGTTGGAACATCATGGACCGCCACAACGTGAAAGACGATTTCACCCAAGTGGACCAACCCCGCATGGTCGAAGGCGGCCTCGATGGCGGCTTCTGGGTGATCTACACGCCGCAAGGTCCCCGCACGCCCGCCGGCCACGCTGCCGCGCGTGACTCCGCGCTCCAGATTGCCGTTAACATCCACAAAATGCTCGCCGCTCATCCCGCGCATTTCGCCCTCGCCACCACCGCTGATGACGCCGCCACCATCGCCGCAACCGGCAAACGCATCGTCTACCTCTCCATCGAAAACGCTTATCCGATCGGCCACGACCTCACGTTGGTAAAAACGTTTTACGACCTCGGCGTGCGCATGCTCAGCCCCGTGCATTTCGCGAACAACGACCTCGCTGATTCCGCCACCGACACCACCGGCAAACAATGGAACGGCCTCAGCCCGCTCGGCCGCGACCTCATCGCGGAATGCAACCGCCTCGGCCTCATCCTCGACGCCTCGCACGCCTCCGACGACGTCTTTGATCAGATGATCGCACTCTCCCAGACGCCGATCATCCTCTCGCATTCCGGCGCCAAAGCCATCTGTGATCACCCGCGCAACATCGACGACGCGCGCATGAAGCAACTCGCCGCCGCTGGAGGTGTGATCCAGATGAATTCCCTCAGCGCCTACCTCATCCCCACGCCGCCCAATCCCGAGCGCTACAAAGCCATGCAAGGCCTCATGGACAAATACGGCGGCCGGCGCAACTTGAGCCCCGAGCAGACGAAAGAAATGTCTGTCGAGCGGCGCGCCATTGAAGAAAAATATCCCGTACCGATGGCCACCTTTGACGACTTCATGAAGCACGTCTTGCACACACTCAAAGTCGTCGGCCCGGATCATGTCGGCTTCGGCGCGGACTGGGACGGCGGCGGCGGAGTGACCGGCATGGAAGACGTCGCCAGCTACCACAAAATTACCGCGAGCCTCCTCGCCGCCGGCTACACCGAAACGGACTGCGCCAAAATGTGGAGCGGCAACACCCTTCGGCTCCTCCGCGCGGCCGAAGCCCACGCCGCCAAAGTCAAAGCCCAAGCTGACGCCGCCGCCGTGCTCGCACCGCAGGATTAACGTCCTACACTGAGGCTCGCGCGCGGTGCCCGCGGGCGTTTTCAATACAATCATGCCAATGGAAATCACTCCCCAAGCCGCGGCTTTGCACGAGCGCCTCTTCACGATCGACACGCACCTCGATACGCCGACGGCGAGTTTGCCACGGGCGGGTTGGGATTTCGGCGCGCGACACGAGTACGCTGGCGATGGCACGCAATGCGATCTACCGCGCCTAGTCGCGGGCGGGTTGGACGCGGTGGTGTTTGCCGCGTATTTTATGCAAGGCGCGCGCACCGTGGCCGGTCACGCGCTGGCGCATGCGGCGGTGCACGGGATTTTGGAAAACACCCGAGCGGTGATCGCCGCGCACGGGGCGCGCTGCGGGTTGGCTTTGAGCGCGGAGGATGCGCTGCGACTCAAAGCCGAGGGCAAGCGCGCGATTTTTCTGAGCACGGAAAACGCCTATTCGCTCGGGACCGACTTGGGCGCGTTGCGGACATTTTACGAACTCGGGGTGCGCATGGTGGGGTTCACGCATATGCTGAACAACGAAGTGGCGGATTCCTCGACCGATCCGCGCGGCGCGGAGTGGGGCGGCTTAAGTCCGTTTGGGCGGGCGGTCGTCGCGGAATGCAATCGCCTCGGGATCGTGGTCGACGCCTCGCATGCTTCCGATGCGGCGCTGGAACAGATGATCGAGCTCTCGCGCGCGCCGGTGATTTTGTCGCACACGGGCTGTCGGGCGGTGTGCGATCATCCGCGCAATATCGGCGATGATTTATTGCGCCGGCTGGCCGCACGCGGCGGCGTGATTCAGATCAATGCGTTGCCGGTGGCGATGGTGCGGCGCGCGGAGAATGAGGCGCTTTCCGCGGCGGTGGATGCGATCATGACGCAATTTCGCGACGCGGTGCTCACGCCCGAGGTGCGCGCCGAAGTCGGTAAGGCGTGGCGCGCGTTTGAAGGGAAATTTCCGCAACCGCAGGCGACGATGGACGATTATGTAAACCATGTCGTGCACGCGGTGCGGGTGGCGGGCGTGGAGCATGTCGGGATCGGCTGCGATCTCGACGGCGGGGGAGGTTTTCACGGCTTGCGCGACGTGGCGGCGTATCCGGCGATCACGCAGGCTTTGCTCGCGGCGGGGTTGAACGACGCGGATCTCGCGAAAATCTGGGGCGAGAATACGCTGCGGGTTTTTCGCGCTGCGGAGCGGGCGCGCGTCGGAGTTTGAGGACGTTTTAAAATTCCCACGTCACGCCCACGCTCGGCAAAAGCGGCAACAAGTCGCGGGCTTCGCGGCTCGTCTTGACGGTGGTGCCTGACACCACGGGCGAGTAGGCGTAGCCGATGAGGTTGGTGCGATTGTAGGCGTTGAACAGATCGACCGAAGCGGTGAGTTGGCTACGGCGGAATTCCCAGCGACGGGTGGCGCGGAGATCGAGGCGGTGGTAGTCGGGGAGTTGAGCGGCGTAGGCGGGACCGACGACGCGTTGGGCGTAGCGTTTGCCGTTGTTGAGCGGGATGAGGATGTAGCTGACCTCGGTCGTGGGCCAGCCGCTGTGGTAATGCCAGGAGGCACTGAAATTCCAGCGGGTGTTTAACGCGTACGTGGCTTCGAGGCGGACGGTGTGGCGTTGGTCGCGGGCGGCGGGGACGGCGCGGCCGTTGAGTATTTCCTCGGCGCGGGCGAGCGCGTAGCTGGCGGTCCAGCCGAAGCCGCGCTGGGTGCGGCGCTCGATAAGCACTTCCACGCCGCGGGCGCGGGCGGAGGACGGCGCGAGACGGGTGCGGTCGGATTGGATCTCGGGAAAGATGTTGTAGAGATTGACGGTGTTGTCCCAGCGCGGGCGCACGTGGCGGGTGAGACGTTCGTAGGCTTCGAGGCGCAGGCTGAGATTCGCGGCGAGGCGGTGTTCGAGGCCGACGATGCGGTGTTCGGCGACTTCGGCGCGGTTGAGGCGAGTTTCGCCGTCGGGGACGGAGAGTTCGTGGAGGCCTTGGGCTTGCGCGTAAGGTCCCCAAGAGGCGCGGAGGGTGGTGCGCGCGCTAAGCGGTAGGGCGGCGGCGAGTCGCGGGCTGATGTCGTCGTCGCCGGTGGCTGAGTCGTGGTCGAAGCGCAGGCCGGGCTCCAGGATGAGAGCACCGGGACTTTGGAGGCGCGTGGTGATAAAGGTGCCGAAGCGGTCGCCGGCGGGCCGCAGGTGCGTATCGGCGGTGCGACGCGCGACCGTAAGCACACCGTTTTGGACGACGTAGTTGTCGCGCAGGAGTTGGTAGTCGTAGGCGGAAGTGTGGTGGGTGGCCTCGAAGCCGGTGCGCAAGAGAGTGCGGGGGTTGAGCTCGAGGGACCAATCGCTGCGGAGCGCGGTGGTGTTGAGCTGACGTTGATCGCTGAGTTTTAGGGCGAGGGTGTTGTCGAAGGCGCCCTCGCCGCGGCGATCGGTGTCAAGGCGAGCGAAGGAGAGGACGGTCTCGCCCGCGAGGCGCGCGTTGGGGTTGGCGCGCCAGCGCGCCCAGAGGTAATTGCTCGTGTAGTCGCTGTTGAGCTCGGGATCATTTTTT
>CAJAFD010000108.1 GCA_903938935.1 uncultured Opitutia bacterium | reverse complement strand
TGCCGCAATCCCCTCGGCGGCCCACGTTCCCGACTACCCCATGCGTCCACTTCGCCCCACCGCTCCCGCACCCCACCGCCGCGCAGCGGCTTGGTTCAACCAGTCGCCAGAGCCAACGTCGGGGCTACGCCCCGCCGCGGCTCATCTGTAACGTTAGGCAAAAATACTCCACATGACATCCCGCGCTGAAATGGCTGCGAAAGAGCCGGTATTTTTCGCCTTCTTTGTGTTCTGGGCGATACTCGGTATATCGGCTTTTCTTTTCTTTCACCTCAATCGAGATGCGAAGCTGAAGAAGAAAGTCTTTCCGGTCTTCGTGATTGGAGTAGGCGTTATCTTTGGCACATTCGTGGCGTGGATGTCCGGCTGGCAGCCATTTGTATTGCTGGCACTTCTACCGATGGTTGGTCTGATGACATTCCTGAATCTTCGCACGACGAAATTTTGCGAGAGTTGGGGCCGGAAAAAGGGGTCATGTGTGAACTATTGACACAAGCCTGAAGAGGCTCCGGATTCTCCCCATGCCGCGGAAATTGCGCCTCGAGTTTGCGGGAGCCTGTTACCACGTGATCAATCGGGGGAACTACCGCCAGGATCTGTTTGCCGGAAACGGCGCGGCGGAGTCGTTTCAAACGTGCCTGTTCGAAGCGGGGGCAAAATTCGGGTGGCGGTTGCACGCGTTTGTCATCATGCGAAACCACTTCCACCTCGCAGTAGAGACACCCGAGCCAAACTTGAGCGCCGGCATGAAATGGTTGCAGGGCACGTGGGCGGCACGGTTCAACCGATTCCGGGGCGAAACCGGGCGGCCGTTTCAAGGTCGTTACAAGGCGCTGCACGTCGAGCCGGGACATGCCCTGGCCCAGGTGGCGCACTACATTCATCTCAACCCGGTGCGGGCGAAAATCATGCCGGCGGAGCGGCTGATCGGGCACCGCTGGAGCAGCCTGCCGCTGTTCGCTGGAAAAAACCGTCCCGACTGCATGGAGGCCGGGACGGTGCTCGGCGAAAGCGGCGGCCTGGCCGACACGCCAGCCGGGTGGCGCCGCTATGTCGCCTATCTCGCGGTGTTGGCGGAGGAGGACGCGAAACGCCGCGACGAAAAATTCGGCCGGCTCAGTCGGGGTTGGATGGTCGGGTCGGCGGAATTCAAGGCAGATTTGAAGAAAGAGCTGGCGGCGAAAGGCGCCGGGACGGAGCGGTTCGAGTTGCTCGGCGCGGACCGGGAGGCCCAGAACGAGGCGCGCACGGAATTGTGGGAGGAACGGTTGCGCACCGCGGCAACGCTGTTGGGCGTGGCGCTCGACCGACTGCCGGCCGCGAAATCGGCGCTGGAAAAGGTCCGGCTCGCGGCCGTCATGAAGACGGCGACGTCGGTATCGAACAGCTGGCTGGCCGCGCGGTTGGATATGGGCACGCCGGGCAGCGTCACGCAGTATGTGCGGCGGTTTCGCCTGCGCGGCGACGCGGACAAGCGGGCGTTTCAAACAGTCCTGTCCAAAGTTCACACATGCCCCCTTTTTGGGCACACGGATGGCGGTGGGTTTTCCACCACGCGCGCAACCAGCCGAGCATGATCGGCGGGATCGGCACAAACCGGTCTTTGCCGCCCTTGCCGGCGCGGAAGTGGATCCGCGGAAACCCCGGCTCACCTCCGCAGAGATCGCGCACCTCCAAGTTGACCGTCTCGCCGATGCGCAGCCCAGTGGCGTAGATCAGACGCGGGATGACCCGGAAGCGATCTTTGCGCAGCACCGTCCAGAGCCGGGCGACCTCCGCGCGGGTGAGCACCGCCGGCAGTTTTCGCGGGGACGGCGCACTCACCAGTTTGAACAACCGCCACTCGTGACCGGGGAGGTGGCGGTAGAAGTTGTGCAACGCCGCGACGGCCGTCCGCATTGAGGAGGGCGAGTAGTGGTGCTCGTCTTTCAGATACAGGATGTGGCCGCGCACGGCGGCCTCATCGAGCTCCGCCGGATCTCGGCCGACACGCGCGGCCAGTTTGCGCAGATACCGCGGGTAATCTTCCTGCGTGGAGGCGGACAAACCGCGCAGTTTGAGCAGTTCCGCATAGCGGACCTGCGACGGATAATCGGGGACGAGCGCGACCTTGGCCGCGCCGCCCTTTTGGGTGGATTTATGGGAGGACATCCCCTCCACGCTTGCCGCAATCCCCTCGGCGGCCCACGTTCCCGACTACCCCATGCGTCCACTTCGCCCCACCGCTCCCGCACCCCACCGCCGCGCAGCGGCTTGGTTCAACCAGCCGCCAGAGCCAACGGCCCCGAGCGGCCGTGGCTCATCTTGAACGTCGGCGAAAATACTATCAGCTAATTATATGGAATCACCAAAACCTACAACCGAAGTAAGAGTCTCCATGCTACAGATCGTCGTGTTTGCTGTCGTTTTGGCAGTAACACACGCTGTCGTAAGCAATTTAATCGAAGACTGGCCGAGTGTTAAGCAAGGATTCCGCGACGGCTACAATGCTTCTCGAAATTCCAGTGGTAAGTAGGGAGCCGATCCAGAGCGATACAGACAACGAGCGGACTGGCCGTTTTTTGCGATTCATCGCCCGTCCTCCGCTCGTGTCTGATCGCTGACGTTCGGCAAAGAAAAACACGATGCAGACCCTTCTAAAACTGATTCCCAGCGCGTTGCTGCTGGGGTTTATTTTGTGGATGTATCACGACTGTGTGGGACGGCTGGAAGATCGAAACCGACGACTGCGGTGGGCGCTATTTTTCCTCTTCGCATCACCACTGGCAGCGGTTTTCTATTATTTTGTAGTCTACCGCGAAAAAAGAATAACTTCGGTTGCTTCGGAAGAGGGTCGTTTGTGAAGACAAAACCGCCGAACCAGAGCACTACAGCACAACGCGCGGGCTTAGCCGTTTTGGTGCTACTCAAGGTCTGTCCT
>CAJAFD010000107.1 GCA_903938935.1 uncultured Opitutia bacterium | reverse complement strand
TCGGTTTTTACCGCACCCAACGCGACTACCAACAGGCCCCCAACGGACTGTACAGCAACGGCCCCGCCTTTGTCTGGGACTACCGCACGACCGACAATTTCAACAACCGCCGCCAGCGCAGTCTGAGCACCAAGTGGGACTACCGCCTCAGCCGGAATTCCCTGATCAAACTCAACTTGATCTACAACGACGCCCCCGAGCCCATGCGCCGCCAGTATCAGACGCGCGCGTTTGCCGGCAGCCAGACCACCGTCCCCAATGCCACCACATCCGGCGTCGTCCCCGGCTGGACAGATCGCATCACGACCGTGCGCGCGGTGCCGCAACCCCAGCTCAACGCCAACGGTTCCGTCAACACCAACACCTCTGGCACCACGCAGGCCGCCCTCATCGACGCCTCCTCGACCCTGATCCAACGCGATCAACGCCTTCGTCACATGGATCTCGCCGGCGAACACACCTTTGGACCCCTCGATATCGAATGGGCCGGTCTCTGGAGCCGCACCCGCTACCGCACGCTCGGCGCTGAGGGCTCACTCACCAACCGCCTCGGCAATATCCCCTTGATCGGACCTAAAGGCCGCGACAACAGCGTGACTCCGACCGCCGCGAATCCTATCGACACTATCGTCGGCCCCAATGGCGAAACCGGCGTAGGCTGGATTCTCGATCGCACCCAAAGCGACCTCTACCCGCGCTTCATCCAAAACGGAGGGCTCGATTTCACCAACCCCAAGAACTACCGCCCGTCCGTGGGCGGCCTCAGCACCGGTGCCGGCAACCTCGACATCGATTTCATCCGTGAGGCCCGGGCTCATTTCAAATACAAGCTCCCGATTCAATCCTTCAGTGCCTTCCTCAAGGCGGGCGGACAGGTGCGGGACCACGTCGTCGAACTGGTCCGCCGCGGTCGTCAATGGGACTACATCGGCCGGGATGCCCTCCCGGCTGATCCTTCGATCCTGAGTTGGGACCAAGTGAAGACCGGGCGCACGATTCCGAAATGGGAAGGCGCTCAGTTTATCCAAAACGGGCAGCCCACCAACCCGGCCCTCTGGCGGGAAAACGTCTACACCTATGAGCAAAACGTCCTCTCCAACTCCAACAAAACCACGGAAGTCATCACCGGCTACTACCTGATGACCCAAGGTCGGATCGGATCGAACGGCTTCCTCGGCGGCCTCCGCCGGGAGGTCACCGACACCGTCGGGGTGGCCCGCATCCGGAGCCGCGTACTCAGCACCAACGCCGAGCGCCTCGCGGATCCCGTCGGTGCGGCCGCCCGCGACTTCCGGGTGCCCTACGAAAACAATGGTCGCTACGGGCAGAATTTCCCCAGCGTCCATCTGTGGCGCGACCTCACGCCGAATATGAAAGCGCGCGCGTCTTGGACCACGAGTTTCGGCCGCCCTTCCCTCGCCAACGCGCTTCCTGCTTTCTCCTTTAACGATGCCAATCAAACGGTCTCGCTGGGCAACCCCGCCCTCCTCCCACAAAATGCAAAGAACTGGGACGCCTCGATCGAATATTACTTCGAACCCTCCGGCTCCTTCTCCGTCGGCTGGTTTCACAAATCGATCAGCGACTTCATCGTCGGTGCCCAGGAAACCGGTGTCGTCGACGCCGGCGCCGAAAACGGCTTCGAGGGCCTCTATGAGGGCTACAAGATCCTCCAAAGCGTCAACGCCGGCACGGCCGTCGCCCAGGGCTTCGAGTTTTCCTATCAGCAGCAGTTCCGCTTTCTGCCGGGCCTTTTGAAGACGCTCCGCCTGAGCGCCAACTTCAGCGTCACGAATTCCCACGGCGATTTCGGCACGGTCGGCGCCTACCGGGGCAACGGCGAAATCGCCGGCTTCATCCCGCCCACGGGCAACCTCGCTCTCTCGTGGGACTACAAGAAGTTTGGTGTCTCCATGAGCTACAACTACACGAG
>CAJAFD010000106.1 GCA_903938935.1 uncultured Opitutia bacterium | reverse complement strand
GTCCGTGAGGTGAGTGAGGAGGGCGGCCAGCTCGGTCATGGGGAGGTGGCGCGCATACAGCAGTGGAAGGGGTCGCCTGCGATTATTCCGTCTTGGACGGTTTGACGGTGGGGGTGCCGATTTTCACCCGGCCCTCAGGAGTATTCATGTTGCGGGCCAGAAAATCTTCGACGCGGCGGAAGTATTCGAGCCGGTTTTCAATTTTACGGAAACCGTGGCCTTCGTTTTCACCGACCATAATCTCGTAAGTTTTGCCATACTGTTTGAGGCGGCTTTCGAGCGTGAGCCATTGGTCGAAACGGACGCGTGGATCGTTTTTCCCGTAGGCGCAGAACAGAGGGACTTGAATATTGGGGATGTGCTCGACGGGATTGGTCGCGCGGATGATGGCGATGTCTTTTACCGGGTCGAGGTTGCGGATAGCATTGCCTTCGCGGATGACTCGCGGGCCAGCAAAAGTGCGGGAGCCTTGACGGCCTTCGATATCGGAGACGCCGACGTAGTTTACACCGCAGCAGTAGAGTTCTGGGGTGAGGGTGAGGCCCGCAAGAACGGCGTAACCGCCATAGCTGGCGCCGTAGATGCCGACGCGGGCGGGGTTGGCGAAACCTTGTTGGATGCACCATTTGACGCCGTCGGTGAGGTCGTCCTGCATCTGGCGACCGTAGCCTTTGTAGCCGCCGATTTGGAATTTGAGGCCATAGCCGCCGCTGCCGCGGTAGTTGACTTGGAGCACGGCGTAGCCGCGGTTGGCAAAAAATTGCACATCTGGGTTGTAGCCCCAAGAGTCGCGTGGGCCGTAGGGGCCACCGTGGGGGATGACGAGCATCGGCATGTTTTTGGCTTCGCGACCGGCGGGTATCGTGAGGTAGCCGGGGATCTCCCAGCCGTCGCGGGCGGTGAAGCGGATGGGGCGCATCTCGCTCATTTGTGCAGGGTTAATCGCTTTCCGGACGCGACCTATTTCGGTGAGCTCTTGTTTGGTCTTATCGTAGAGGTAGTAAGTCCCGGGATCGCGGTCGCTGGCGGCACGCACGACCATGAGATTGCCGTCGCTGGTGGCGCTATCGATGGAGTTTTGGGTGTCGGGCAGGGCGCGGTTTAGGTCGGCGGATAGGCGCGCGAGGTTGGGGTCAAACCAATGGATTTCGGATTTTTCATCCTCGTAAGCGACGCCACCGAGCTCACCGGTGGAGTTGAAGATGAGGCCATCGACGGCGGCGCGGGAGGAGAGACCACCTCGGCGATAGTTGGCGAGGCGGTTGCCGATTTCCACGCGGGGGTGGGTGAAAAGCACGGGGCCCCACTGGCCGGTTTCAGGGTCGAGCGTGAGGAGCGCGGATTTATCATGCTCCATGAAACTTTTGATGTAGAGCGTGCGGTTATCTTTGGCGAAAACGCTGGGGCGCCAATGAGGCTCGATGGGGGCGGCCTCCTCAAAAAAGAGGGAGGTTTCTTTGGAAAATTCGCCGAGGGTGCGCCATGCGCTTTTGGCATCGGAGCGGTATTTGACGCTGATGGGTTCCTCGAAGTCGGTGCAGATGGCGACGCGAACCACCCCGTTGCTGTCGGCGATCCAGGTGCGGGCGTTGATGTAGTTGCGCTCTTCGACGGTTTCCTTGCCGTTGCGGATGTTAACTTTAATGAGATCGCCCAGAAAGGAGCTGCCGCGGATGCGGTTCATCAGAATATGATCCGGATCTTTGGGGAGGGTGCTGACGAGGCTTTTGGGAAGATCGAGTTCGCTGCTAGGTG
>CAJAFD010000105.1 GCA_903938935.1 uncultured Opitutia bacterium | reverse complement strand
GTCCCCGGCGAGCGCTTCATGCAGCTCCTCGAGACCCGTCTTGACAGCGTCGTGTATCTGCTCGGTCTCGCTAAGAGCCGCGCGGCTGCCCGACAGTTCGTCAATCACGGCCACATCCGCGTCAACGGTCGCAAGCTGGACATCGCCAGCTACAGCGTGAAACCCGGCGACGAAATCGAGGTCAAGAACGCTCCGGCTTCCCGCCAGTTTGCCACCCGCAACCTCGAGGAAAACCGCATCCGTAACGTCCCCGGTTGGCTCACCCTCAACGCCGAAGCCTTCAAGGCCGCGGTCGTTCGTCTGCCCAAGCGCGACGAAATGGATCAAAACATCAACGAACAGCTCATCGTCGAGTTCTACTCGCGCTTCTGAGTTTTTTTTGCCTCTTTCCTTCACTTCTTCTTAACTCGTCAGAGTTCATCACCATGCCCAAACGCCTCGGAAAGTTCGAACTCCCTAGCAAGCTCACCAAAATCGAGGAAGGCTCCACGCCTACCTACGCGAAGTTCATCGCCGAGCCTTTCGAGGCCGGCTACGGTCATACGGTCGGCAACTCCCTCCGTCGTGTTCTCCTCAGCTCCATCGAAGGCGCGGCCATCTCCTCCATCAAAATTGATGGCGTGAATCATGAGTTCCAATCCATCGATGGTGTCGTCGAAGACGTCACCGACATCGTGCTGAACCTCAAAAAGGTTCTCATCGTGTCCCACAAGCGTGAGACCATCAGCCTCACCGTCAAAGCCAACAAAATCGGCCCCGTCACCGCGGCCGATATCCAGGCCGACGCCAACATCACCATCGTCAATCCCGACCAGGTCATCTGCACCCTCGACACGAAACGCAATTTCGAAGCCGAGATTGAGATCAAGACCGGCCGCGGTTACTATCCTGGCGAGCAAAACAAAAAAGAAGAACAAGCCATCGGTGTCATTCCGATCGACTCCCTCTTCTCGCCTGTTCGCCTCGTCAAATACTCGGTCGAAGCCACCCGCGTGGGTCAAATCACCGATTACGACAAACTCATCCTCGAGATCTGGACCGATGGCCGCATCACCCCCGATGACGCCCTCAAACAATCCGCCTCGATCCTGAAGCATCACCTCGACGTCTTCGATCGCGTCAGCGAAGAGACCTACGAATTCGAAAACCAACAGTCCGAGGTCAGCGAAGAGCAGAACAAGCTCCGCAAACTCCTCAACATGTCGGTCAACGAGATCGAACTCTCCGTGCGCGCCGCGAATTGCTTGAACAACGCGAACATCACCACCGTGGGCGAACTCGCGATGAAGTCCGAGCAAGAGATGCTCAAATACCGCAATTTCGGCAAGAAGTCGCTCAACGAAATCAAGGACAAGCTCGAAGCCCTCGGCCTCTCGCTTGGCATGAAGTTCGACGAACGCCTCCTCGAGACCAAGAAAGAAGCCTAATTCCTTTTTGGCGCCCGCGCCGTCTGTGTCGCCCTACGCTGCGACCCGATTGCCGATCGTGCGCCGATCTAAAACACACCGACCATGCGTCACAATAAACACCACGCCTCCTTAGGCGTTACCGCTCCGCACCGTAAGGCGATGATGGCCAATATGGCCGCCTCCCTCATCACCCACGGCCGGATCCAAACCACCTTCACGAAGGCTAAAGCCCTCCGTCCCTTCATCGAGAAGGTCATCACCAAGGCCAAAAAAGCCGCGTTGAAGACCGACAAGAAGGACGCTATTCACCTCCGTCGTCTGGCCTTGGCCGACGTGCGCGACGAGAATGCGATCACCCTTCTCTTCAATGAGAAATACAAGGACTTTGCCAATCGTGCCGGCGGTTACACCCGCATCTACAAACTCGGACCACGTTCCACCGGCGACGCCGCTGAAATGGCGCTCATCGAGTTCGTAAAGGCCGATGACCCAGGCTACAAGCAGGCCAAAAAGCCCGCCAAAGCCAAGAAAGCTAAAGCCCCCAAGGCCGCCGCTGCCGCTGAATCCGCTCCCGCGGCTGAAGGCGACGCCAAAGCCTAAGTCCAAGCTGGCTCATCCCGAGGCTGGTTAAAATCAGCCTCTGCTTCACTTCAACGCGCCGACGTCACTGTCGGCGCGTTTTTTATTTTTCAAAAGAGCAGCCGAGCATGCGTTTGGATCCGGTTCGGGCCGTGCTCGCATCTGCGTTCGAAGATGGCCTCCGCGGCAAACGAGAGTTGCATTGAAATCCTTGCGCCGCCCGCCGCGCCGCGTCCAAGTTCAAAGGCATGTTTGATTTCACCGGCGCCACCGTTTTTTACTGTTTACTGGTGGCGGCGATTTTTCTCGGCCTGTGGTTTTACTATGATCGGCGCGATTACCGTCGATTCGAACGCGAGCGCCGGAAGACGACGTTTCACTGCATCCGCTGCGATCAACTTTACACCGCGAGTCTGGGGTCTGAGTTATGCGCTTGCCCACGTTGCGCGCATGAAAATACGCGCTTGAAATTCTGAGGCCGCATTTGACGACGCCCCCGGCGTTCGTGTTTTCTCATACCTTTCAACCCACGCGACTTTCGCCTTATTCCATGCCTCAGACCATCGCTGTCCTCGACTTCGGTTCGCAGCTCACGCAAGTCATCGCCCGCCGCATCCGTGAGTGCCAAGTTTACTCGAAGATTTACCACTTCTCCACGCCCGCGGCGCAGCTCAAAGCCGATGGCGTGGTCGGCATCATCTTGTCCGGCGGCCCCCAAAGCGTGTATGCGAAAACCGCGCCGCATCCCGATGTGGCGATTTTTAAACTCGGGGTTCCGATTCTCGGCATCTGCTATGGCGTGCAGCTCATGGGGCATTTCCTCGGCGGTAAAGTCGCGCACAGCAAAGCCCGCGAATACGGCCTCGGCCAACTCACCATTCGCAAGCCCGGCAAGCTTTTCGCCGGCCTGCCGCGCACGCTCAAAATCTGGAATTCCCACGGCGATAAACTCACGGCTTTGCCGCCCGGTTTCGTCGCCACCGCGGTTTCGGACAACTCGGCTTTCTCTGGCATCGAGGATAAGAAACGTGGTTTTTACGGCATCCAGTTTCACCCTGAAGTTTTCCACACCGAGCGCGGCGTGGATATGATCCGTAATTTTTTGGTCGGCATCTGCGGTGCAGCTCAAGATTGGACGACCAAGGATTTCATCGCGCATTCTGTCGCCGATATCCGTGCGAAAGTCGGCAAGGGTCGCGTGCTGCTCGGTCTCTCGGGCGGCGTGGATTCCTCCGTCGCTGCGGCGCTGCTGCACAAGGCGATCGGCAAACAACTCACCTGCGTCTTCGTCGACAACGGCCTGCTCCGCAAGGGCGAGCGCGACTACGTTGAGGCGCTCTATAAACGGAATTTCAAAATCGATCTGCGCGTCGTCGACGCGTCGTCGCTTTTCTTGCGCCGCCTCAAAGGCATCACGGACCCTGAGCAGAAACGTAAAATCATCGGCCGTACCTTCGTCGAAGTGTTCGAGCAGTCGTTGAAGTCCATCAAGGGCCGCGCGGAATTTCTCGGCCAAGGCACGTTGTATCCCGACGTGATCGAGAGCGTTTCCATCGCCGGCAATCCCGCTTCGCTCATCAAGACGCACCACAACGTCGGCGGCTTGCCCGCGCGCATGAAGCTCAAACTCATCGAGCCTTTGCGTGAACTTTTTAAAGACGAAGTCCGTCACGTCGGCGCGGCGCTCGGTTTGCCGAAGGAAGTCGTGTGGCGTCAACCGTTCCCTGGCCCGGGCCTCGGCGTGCGTGTGATGGGCAGCATCACCGCCGAGAATCTCGAAATCCTCCGCAACGCCGACGCCGTGCTCCAAGAAGAAATGATGGCGTCGGGTTATTACTGGAAGGTGTGGCAATCGTTCGCGGTGTTTCTGCCTGTCAAAACGGTCGGCGTCTTCGGCGACGAACGCACCTACGACTACGTGATCGCGCTCCGCATCGTTGAAAGCATCGACGCGATGACGGCCGATTGGGCGAAATTGCCGCACGATCTGTTGCAGAAAATTTCCAGTCGCATCACCAACGAAGTCCGCGGCGTGAGTCGCGTCGTCTTGGACATCAGTTCCAAGCCGCCCGCGACCATCGAGTGGGAGTGATGTGTGCGCAACCGCTGCGACCGCTCGCCGCTAAAATTTCAGCCCCTACGCGCCCATGACCACGAATCATCTTCGCCGTTTCGTGCTGATTGTCGCCTCTTGGTTTCTCGTGGCTCAAGCGCGCGCGGAGCCCGCGATCATCGCGCACGCTCGGGCCTTCATCGGCGACGAAGCCGACCTGAGCGCGGTGCGTTCCCTCCGATTTGTCGGCACGCTCGTCACGGGCGACCCTGTTGATGCGGCGAAACAGACCCGCGCCTCCGTTGAGATCGTTTTCCAAAAACCCGCCCAGCAACGTATCACGATCACGCACGAAAAGGTCCTCGAGCAGACTGCGCTCGACGACTATGAAGCCTGGCAACGCCAACAAGACCCGACCGACGCGAGCAAATGGCGCCAATCACTTCTCTCCATCGAACAGGTTAAGCGCCTGCGCGCCAACACGCTCGAGAATCTGGCTTTTTTCCGCGGACTCGAGCGGCAGGGTGGGCGAATTGAAGATCAAGGTCCGGTCACGATCGATGGAGTGGTCTGCCAAAAAATCGCCTTCATCCACGCGCCCACTATTGTTTTCACGCGTTACTTTGACATCGCCACGGGCCGCTTGCGGCTGACCGAAACCGAAGCCGGCGGTTCGATCCGCGAAGAAGGCGAGATCAGCGTCAACGGTATGCGTTTTCCCGAAAAAATCATCACCCTCACGCCGATCGCCAACGGGAAATCCCAGACCGTGACGATCACCTTCGATAAAATCTCCGTGAATGAAACCTTTCCGGCTAGTTTCTTCGCCGTTCCGGCGCTGTCGCCGCGTTGAGCGGGCAGGGGAATGTGAATTTTTATCCACGTCTCTCCGTTCTCAAAAACCCTCTTCAAACCATGCGCACCCTCGCCATCTCCGATAAAAATTTCGCCGACGATCTCGCCGCGTTCTGCCGCGGTTCGAATGTGCCGCGCGAGATCAGCGATGCGGTCACGGCCATCCTTGCCGACGTCCGCCAACGCGGGGACGAAGCCGTGAGCCACTACGCCGCCAAATTCGACGGAGCCAAACTGCGCGCCAAAGAATTCCGCCTCAAGCCCGCCGATATCGCCGCGGCCGCCAAGCGCCTTCCGCCGGCCGAGCGTCGCGCGCTCGTGGCCGCGCATGACGGTATTGTGGCCTTCAACCGCCGCGGTCTCGCCAAAAATTGGACGGCCAAAAATCCCCAAGGTGCCCTCGTCGGTGAAAAATTCGACCCGATCCGGCGCGTCGGCCTCTACGTACCCGGCGGCCAAGTTCCGCTCGTTTCCACGGTCCTCATGACCGCCACGCTCGCCAAGATCGCCGGTTGCCCGCAGATCGCGGTGTTCACGCCGTCGAATTCCTCGGGCAAAGTCGCCGACGGATTGCTCGCCGCGTTGCACCTCATCGGGGTCGATGAAGTTTATCGCATCGGTGGCGTTCAGGCGATCGGAGCCATGGCGTATGGCACTTCGAGCATTCCCGCCGTCGATAAAATTTACGGGCCTGGTAATGCGTACGTCTGCGAGGCCAAACGCCAAGTCTTCGGTCACGTCGGCGTGGATTCACTCCCCGGCCCGAGCGAAGTCATGATCATCGCTGACGACACTGCGCGCGCCGATTTTGCTGCCGCCGATCTTCTCGCCCAAGCCGAACACGGCTCCGGTCGCGAAAAAATCTATCTTGTCGGTACCTCGGCCAAAATCATCGCCGCCATCGCCGCCGAGGTGCAGGCGCAGCTCCCGACGCTCACTCGTTCCGAGAAAACGGCCCGTGTCCTCGCCGAGGGTTGGCTCGCCGTCCAAGTCGACACGCTCGCGCAAGCCGCCGAGATCGCCAACTACGTCGCGCCCGAACATCTCGAGCTCCTCGTCAAAGACTCGTCCGCTAAGACGCTCACCAAAGCCATCACCACGGCTGGGGCGATTATGTTGGGCAATTTCACACCGACCGCGCTGGGCGATTTCACTGCCGGACCGAGCCACGTGCTGCCGACGGGTCGCGCGGGTCGTTTTTTCAGCGGCCTGCGTGTCGCCGATTTTCAACGCCGCACCAGCCTCATCCGCTACGACCGCGCCAGCGTGAAACGCGGCGCTCCCGTCGTCGCTGCCTTTGCGGCGATGGAGCGGCTCGACGCCCACGGTCGTTCTGTGCGGATTCGCACCGAGTAATTTCATCCGGCTCAGTTTCCCTGAAGAATTCCATGTCCGCTCTTTCGTCTCTCGCCCTCCCGCATGTGGCTTCGCTCCATGCCTACACGCCCGGTCTCCAGCCGACCGAGCCGGGCTGGGTGAAACTCAACACCAACGAATGCCCCTATCCGCCGAGCCCGCGCGTCGCCGAAGCGCTGCGGCGCGAGATCGGGGCCGACGGTGGTTCGCTCCGTCTGTACCCGAACCCCAAGAGCGCGCCACTCCGCTCCGCCATCGCCGCACATCACGGCCATAGCCTCACCGCGGAAAACGTCATCGTCGGCAACGGTTCCGACGACATCCTCAATCTCCTCGTACGCGCGTTCTGCACCCGCGAGGCCGCCGCTGGATTTACGTTTCCGAGTTATTCGCTCTATCCCGTCCTCGTCGAAATCCAAGACGCAGGCAGCCTCGTGATCGAGTTTGACCGCACGATGCGTCTGCCGCTCGAGCGTATCGCCGCTTCCAAGGCTCGCGCGTTTTTCCTGACCTCGCCCAACGCCCCCACGGGTGTCGCCTTCTCCAACGCCGAGCTCGCGCGGGTGCTCGAAGTGTTTCCCGGCTTGCTCGTCGTCGACGAAGCGTACGCGCCGTTTGCGAGCGAAGACGCCGTGCCTTTGCTTGCTACGCACCCGCGCTTGGTCGTGGTGCGCACGTTGTCCAAAGCCTACGCGCTCGCGGGCATCCGCGTTGGCTACGCGCTCGCGCATCCCGAGATCATCGACCTGCTCGACCGCGTGCGCGACAGCTACAACGTCAATCGCCTCTCTCAAGCCGCCGCGCTCGCTGCCCTCGGTCACCCCGAGTATTACGCCGGAATCATTGCGCGGATTAAGACGACGCGCGACCGCTTCGTCGCCGATAGCCAGGAACGGCGCGGTTGGTTCACTTACCCATCGTCGTCGAATTTTATATTCACCGAGCCCAAAAATGCTCGCGGTGAATCTGGCCCGGCCGTCGCCAAGGCGGCCTATGATTTCCTCTGCGCGCATAAGATCCTCGTGCGGCACTTCCCCAGCCACGCCTTGACCGCGTCTTTCCTCCGAATCAGCGTAGGCACCGATGACGAAATGCTCGTCCTCTCTGAAACCTTGGACTCATGGCTAAAAACTTAAATCGCCTCGCCACCGTCGCGCGTAAAACCGCCGAGACTGATATCGTGCTCACGCTCGGCGTGGACGGTACCGGTGTTTCCACGATTGAGACGGGTGTGCCGTTTTTTGATCACATGCTCACGCTGTTCGCGAAGCACGGGCTCTTCGATCTCAACGTCAAAGCCAAGGGCGACGTGGACGTCGATTATCACCACACGGTCGAAGATGTCGGCCTCGTCTTGGGTCAGGCGTTTAAAGAGGCGCTCGGCGACAAACTCGGGATCCGCCGCTATGGTTTTTTCCTCCTGCCCATGGATGAATCGCTCGCGCGCGTTGTCGTCGATGTCGGCGGCCGCCCGCACTTGGTTTACGAAGCGAACGCGCCGACGATGTTTGTGCGCGATTTCAATATCGTGCTCGTGAAAGAATTTTGCCGCGCCTTCAGCAACGCCCTCGGCGCGAATCTCCACGTGACTTTGATTTACGGCGAAGAACCGCATCACGTCGCGGAGGCGATTTTCAAAGGGCTCGCGCGCGCCCTCGATATGGCGACCCAGATCGAACCCCGCGCCGCGGACCAACTGCCCAGCACCAAGGGGAAAATCTGAGTTTAGGGATTTTCTCTGCAACGGATGGAGTGCGCTGTCGTTGCAAGACGGTTTGGCAGCGTGTCGGCCCGTGCGGGTGAGATGGCGAGATCAAGCTGAGCGAGGGGCTCGCAGTGAGAGCGGCGGATTGAAAGGGTGCGTTTCAAACGAGTCAGGTCTGATGGTTTTGTTTCAAAGCAGTCGCAGCGACTGAATCATTTCGTTTCGGCGCTGGTTGAAAAATGTGCGCGGAATTTTTTTTCAGCATGGCGCCGCTGAGCATGACCGTTACGGTTATGCGCTATGTCCGCTCCCGTCATCGCCGTCATCGACAACGGAATTTGCAACCTGCGCAGCGTCACCAAGGCCCTCGAAGCCGTGGGCGCGGCCCCGCGGGTCGTGCACACGCCGGACGAGGTCGAGGCGAGCCGCGCGGTCGGCTTGGTGTTGCCCGGGGTGGGGGCGCTGCGGGATTGCGTGGCCTCGCTGCGGGCTTCGAAATTGGACGCGACCTTGCGCGCATGGATCGGTGCGGACCGGCCGTTTCTCGGCGTGTGTCTCGGGATGCAGGCGCTCTTTGATCATTCGGAGGAGGGTGACGTGAAAGGCTTGGGGATTTTGCCGGGTAAGGTGGTGCGTTTCCAGCGCCCGCCGGAGTTTAAGATTCCGCACATGGGCTGGAACACCGTGCGTTTTACGCAGCCCGCTTCGCCGTTGGCGGCGGAGTTGGCGAAGGACGGCGAGGCGTTTTATTTTGTGCATAGTTTTCACTGCGTGCCCACCGATCCGGCGCTGGTGCTGGGTGAGTGTGATTACGGCGGGGCTTTCTGTGCATCGGTTGGGCGCGGGCGGGTCTTTGCCACGCAATTTCACCCAGAGAAAAGCCAAGCCAAGGGGCTACAGATTTACCGCAACTTCGCTACATTGGCGGCACGGGGTTGAGCCCCGGACTTCACATTTGCTTACGCGGTGCGGTGCACCGGCTAATTCTCGGCGGTAGATTTTCAATCTAGCCTATCTTTGTTTTGCCAGTGGCGAAGTTTTTGGCTCCGCTCGGTCCATCATGGCCAACTCCGCCTCACTGAAGATCGACGATAAAGAATACCCCTTGCCGATCATGGTTGGCTCCGAAGGGGAGAAAGCCGTCGACACCCGTACGCTTCGCGCATCCTCCGGTTACATTGCCTACGACCAAGGCTACGGCAACACCGGCTCCTGCGAGAGCCAGATCACGTACCTCGACGGCGACAACGGCGTGCTGCGCCATCGCGGCTACCCTATCGAGCAACTCGCGGCGCACAGCGATTACGTCGAGACCGCTTATCTCGTTATCTACGGCGAGCTCCCCAACGCCGTGCAACGTAAAGAATTTGGCCTGCGCCTCCGGCAAAACGCCGCCGTCGAGACGCAGATGCAGAAAATCTTCGAAGGTTTCCCGAAGGATGCGCCGCCGATGGCGATGTTGTCCTCGATCGTCGCCTCGCTCGCGGCGCACTACCCGCATCTGGCGACGAATAATTTCGAAAAAGACCTCGCCAACTTCGACCTCGCGGCGGCGATGGCGATTTCGAAAATCCGCACCATCGGAGCGATGATCTATCGCTACCAAAAGGGCCTGCCCTATATTTTCCCGAAGCAGGAACTGCCGTTCTGCGAGAACTTCCTGCACATGATGTTCTCTGAGCCGTATCAAGATTACGTCTCGGTACCAGAGGTCGCCAAAGCCCTGAATCTCCTCCTCCTGCTCCACGCCGATCACGAGCAAAACTGCTCCACTTCGACCACGCGCATGGTCGGCTCCAGCGCCGCCAATCTCTTCACCTCACTCTCCGCCGGCATTTGCGCGCTTTCCGGCCCGCTGCACGGTGGCGCCAACGCCGCGGTCATGCAGATGCTCCAATCTATCCACGACGAGGGCGACGACGGCACGCGTTTCATCGCCGCCGCCAAATCCGGCAGCAAGACCAGCCGCCTGATGGGCTTCGGCCATGCCGTTTACAAAAATTTCGACCCTCGCGCCAAGATCATCGGCAAAGCGTGCGACGAAGTCCTCGCCAAGCTCGGGATCGATGACCCGCTCCTCGCCATCGCCAAAAACCTCGAGCAAGCCGCGCTCAAGGACGACTACTTCGTCTCCCGTAAACTTTACCCCAACGTCGATTTCTACAGCGGCATCATCATGCGCGCCCTCGGCATTCCGGTGAACATGTTCACCGTGATCTTCGCCATCGGCCGCGCGCCAGGCTGGATCGCGAACTGGCGTGAAGTTGCCGCTAATCCCAAGGGCCGCATCTATCGCCCGCGCCAGATTTACGTCGGCCCAGTCAAACGCGACTTTGTCCCGATGGCGCAGCGCGGTTGAGACCGTGGCTTATTTCGTCTCGGGCTTGGCGTGCATCAATTGCTCGAGCTCCAAGCCGGTGATGCGCTTAAGTCCGCCCAACAAGCGCCACAGCGCATACATCGACATCGCCGCCGATGGCAGCGCGATCACCGGCCAGCTCAACACGTTCATGCGGGCTAATTCCGCGTTGAATGCCTCGGACCCGGCCGGGCTTTTTAAGAGATAACGGGCGAGGCCGTAATTGAGTACGGCGCTAAGAAAAAAAGAACCCGCTAGCAGGAAACTTGAGCCGCGGAGCAATTGCTCGAACTCCGCCCGGGTGTTGCGTTCCGCCAGAGCCGCATCCACTTGCGCGACGTCGATCACCTGCGGATTGTAGAGCATCTCTTTCACTAGTGGCGTCCGCGTGCCCATCGAGGTCAACACGACCAAGCCGATCACTGCCGGCACCGCCGCTTCCTTCACGGCGAACCAGAGCACATCCAGCTGCAGCAACGCAAAACCACCGGTGATCAAAATACTCAAAAACCCGATCGCCGATAAAAAGTTAAATTTCCTCCGCTGGAGATAATCGTGGATCGAATAGCCCAACGGAAACAACAGCGCCACGATCAACGCCAACTTGGGGCCCAGCCACGCGGCCTTGCTCCCTGAACTCAGGATAAATGACGGCAACGCGATGTTGCAGACGATATTGATGAGAAGATTTTCGCGTTTGGGCGCGGTGGTGGTTGATGCTTGAGCAGTCATTTCGTTTTGCGTTCCAGAATCACGACGCGCTTAGTCGGGTCAAACCTTCCACTCCCATGCTGCTCCTCGGCGTTAACATCGATCATTGCGCTACCGTTCGCCAAGCCCGTTACCGGCAAGCGCCCGCCACGGTGGGCGGCGCCGTGGAACCAGATCCCGTGACCCTTGCCGTCCTCGCCGAACGCGCGGGCGCTGATGGCATCACGATCCACCTCCGCGAAGATCGCCGCCACATTCAAGAGCGTGACGTCTGGCGCACCCGCGAGACCATCGCCACGCGCCTCAACCTCGAGATGGCGTGCACGCCTTGGATGATCGACTTTGCCCTGAAACTAAAACCCGACTCCGTCTGCCTCGTGCCCGAGAGCCGCGAGGAAATCACCACCGAAGGCGGCCTCGACGTCGTGGGCCAACGCGAACGCGTTCGCGCCTGTGTTGAGGCCATGAGCGCCGCCGGCATCGTGACGAGCCTCTTCATTGATCCCAATGATGCCGCCATCGAAGCCTCCGCCGCCGTGAAAGCCCCTTGGGTTGAGTTGCACACGGGCGCCTACGCCAATGCCTACTACGGCGCCCGCCGTGCGTCCGAGTTTCAACGGCTCCGGCTCGGCGCCGTGCGCGCCCACGACCTCGGTCTCACCGTCAACGCCGGCCACGGCATCAACTACGTGAACATCGCCGAAGTCCGCACATTGCCGCATTTGCACGAACTCAATATCGGCCATAGCCTGATCAGTCGTGCGTTGTTCACCGGCATCGAAGAAGCCGTCCGTGAGATGAAGGCGCGCATGAATCCCTGAGTTTTTTGGACTATGAATCTCTCTCTCCCGCCCGGCGGCGTTCTTGTTGGCCTCGGTTGCGATCTCGTCGAGGTGCAACGCATCCGCGACGTACTCGAGCGTCACGGCGATCATTTTCTCGACCGCGTGTTCACCGCCGAGGAACGCGCTTATTGTATGAGTATGGCGCAGCCGCATAAGCACCTCGCCGCGCGTTGGGCCGCGAAAGAGGCGATTTCAAAAACCTTCACCACCGGCATCGGCGCAGAGTTAAGCTGGAAATCTATGTCGATCTACCACGGCGAACGCGCCGAACCTCGCGTGCGTCTCGATGACAAAGCGGCCGCGCTCCTCGCGCACGTCGGCGGCACGCATATTCACGTGAGTCTTTCCCACACCGAGACGACTGCTATGGCCGTCGCCGCCATCGTGCGCGCTTAAAACGATTTCACAATGTACCAGCAAGAGCCCAACGAGTTCGAGGCGGAGGAAACGCCACCACCCGAGCCGAAACCCAAACCTTCGATGGTGCCTTCGTGGGTGATGTTGGGTTTCATCGTCGGAGCGTTATTCGTCTGGGCGCTGCCTAAACGGGAACCGGCCTCGGCGTCCGGGCCGCTCGAACCCTCTCCGCCCACGGTTCAGGCTGCGCCGCGTTTTACGACGATCGAAGCCGTGTTCGCCGAGTGGGGCCAATATGCCGTTTGGCACCAAGATCGCACCGAAATCGCGCTCTGGAACAGCGCGACCCAAGCCTATTCCGATTGCTACGAAGTGCTGCGTAATGACGGCGCGTTTTTCTTTCGCTCGATCACGCGACTGACGCTCCCGCTGCTCACGCACGGCCCGCAGGCCAACTTGGAAAATTGCCCGCTGCAATTCACCGAAACCGCCGCGCAACGAGCGGCATGGCTCGGCGAAAAAAATCAAGAAACCTGGCGCTCGATCAGCACCGCCGCTCGCGAAAATATGGGCGTGACTCCGCCCGCGCCGCCCGCGCCGCGGCCCTAGCGCCATGAGTTTTTTGAGTCACCCGATTCTCAGCTGCGAGGAAGACCGCGCATTTGAGGCGACTTATTTCGGGGGCGACGAAGCGCGCGAATGGACCGCGATGCAACGCGCCGGCCGCGCCGTGGGGGCTGCGGTGCAACGTGATTTTCAGGAGATCGGAGCGTTTCCTGCGGCCGCGCGGATTCTCGTGCTCGCGGGCAAAGGTCACAACGCGGGTGATGCTTTTATCGCCGCGCAAGATTTGCTCGAAAAAAATCCGCAGGCCACCGCCGAGGTTTTATTTTTCTTCGGTGCGCGCGCGCTGCGTCCCCTCGCGCAACGGGCATGGCGGGCGCTGGTGCACGCCGCGCCAAATCGCGTGCGCGTGATCACCGCGCTGCCGGACGACGCCTACACGGTCGGCCTCGATGGCGTTTTTGGTTTTCAGTTTCGAGCGCCCGCGGAATCACGCGTCGTCGCACGCTTCGCGCAGATCAACGCCCATCCGATTCGCTTTCGGGCCGCGGTCGATTTGCCGAGCGCGGATTTATTTCAGGCTGATTTTACGTATGCGACTGGGATCGTGAAAACTCCCGTGCTGGAGGCGGCGCGAGCCGGACGTGTGCGTTACCTTGATCTCGGTTTTTTCGAAGGGGCGAATCCGCTGCCAGCGGTGCGGAACCGCGTGCTCATCCCGGAGTTGTTGGCGCCGTTGGCGGCGCTGCGTCCGGCGATTTCCGACAAACGCACGTATGGCCATGTGGGCATCATCGGCGGCTCGCGGAGTTATCCGGGCGCGGTATTGATGACGGCGCTAGCGGCGTTGCGCAGTGGCGTGGGTCTCGTGACGGCGTTTGTACCGGAGACGTTGGCGGCGGCGTTTGCGGCGCGGGTTCCTGAGGTAATGTGGGTGGGTTGGCCGGAGACACCCGGCGGTGGACTCGCGCTTGAGGGGCAACATTTATTGAAAGCGCGGGCGGACCGGCTGGATGCTTTGGTGCTCGGGCCGGGAGTGGGGCGCGAGCCGGAGACGCTCGCGCTGCTGCGAGACATCGTCGCGACTTCGGCCGTGCCGCTGGTGATCGATGCGGATGCGTTGCAGCCGGAAATCGTCGCCGCCGGTAACGCGCCTCGCGTGCTCACGCCTCACGCGGGTGAATGGGCGCGCATCGCCGGTGCGACGTTGCCGTCGGCGACCGTGGTGCGCAAAGGGCCCGTGACGCGCATCGAAAGCGGGAACGGTAACGGGCCGAGTTATCATAGTTTTTTTGGCGGGCCGGTGCTGGCGCGGGGTGGGAGCGGGGATGTGCTCGCTGGTTTGATCGGTGGCTTGCTCGCGCAAACTCCAGCTGAGTCTGAACTCGCGGCCGCGCGGGGTGTGCTCTGGCACGGACTCGCCGCGGATGCGCTGGCGCGGTCGCATGGGCAAGTGGCGGTGACGACGACGCAGGTGCTCGACTTTTTACCCCAAGTCTTGCGATAGTAGTTTGCATGAGCGAACTTACCGAGCGGCAGGCGTTTTTGATTTTAAATGCGCTGCCCAATATCGGACCCATCACGCTCAACCGCCTCCTCGCAGAACTCGGCGGTGATCCGCGTCTGATTTTCACGGCCGGCCGACGCCGACTGGAAGCGGTCAAAGGCGTCGGGCCGGTCATCAGTGCGACGCTGGGCGATTGGACGCAGCATTTTGATCTGGCGCGTGAAGACACGCGGATGGCGCAGAGCCAAGTGGATTTTATCATTGGCAGCGACGAGGCTTATCCGAAGTTGCTGCGGGAAATTTCCGACCCGCCGATCGCGTTGTATCGCAAAGGCCGATACGATTTTTCGCAGCCGTGCATCGCGATTGTCGGGTCACGGCGCACGACGCTCTACGGCATGGCGACAGCAAAAAAAATCGGGGCGGAGCTGGCGCGATTGGGTTTTTGCGTGGTGAGCGGTTTGGCGCGCGGCATCGACACGGCCGCGCATGAAGGTGCTCTCTCGGTCGGCGGTAAGACAGCCGCGGTGCTCGGTAACGGCCTCGATATCGTTTACCCGCCGGAAAACTTGAGCCTCTATCGACAGATCGAAGAACACGGTGCGGTGCTCTCGGAGTTTCCGCTCGGGCGGCGGGCCGATCGGCAGTCGTTCGCGATGCGCAATCGCATCGTCGCTGGCATGTGCGAGGCGACCGTGGTGATCGAGAGCGACGTGGATGGAGGCGCGATGATCACGGCGCGTTTTGCGGGCGAACAAGGGCGGTTGCTCTTCGCGGTGCCCGGTCGCATCGACCAACCGAGTAGCGCGGGTTGTCACCAGTTGATTCGCGATGGCGCGACGTTGCTGACGAGCGTCGATGATCTGCTTTCGGAGTTAAATTATCTCGATGGCTTAAGGCCTGCGCCGATCTCGGAAAAACCTGGGACGCCGGAAGGCACACCGGCGAATCTCACGAGGGATGAAGCGCGGGTGTTCGCATGTTTTGCGGGTGGCGCGCAACTGACGCCCGATGCGCTCGCGGAGCTCACCGGTTTGGCGGCGGCGCCGCTGTCGGCGGTGCTCATGATGCTCGAGCTCAAGCGCGCCATCGCCAAGCGCGCCGACGGGTCCTTTGAAGCGAGGAGTTAGCTTCGTGTTCAACTTAGCCCGGCGGCCAGGCGAGCGGGCGACGGGCGAGGAGGTGGACGTGCAGGTGGGGGACGGATTCTCCGCCGTCGGGGCCGTTGTTCACTACGAGGCGGAAGCCGTTAGCGAGTTGGAGTTTTTTCGCTAGATTGCTGGCGGTCAGCAAGAGGTGACCGAGTAGGGCTTGATCGTCGGTCGAGGCGGCGCCGATGCGCGGTAGGGCTTTTTTGGGGATGATGAGCAGGTGGACCGGCGCTTGCGGCTGGATGTCGTGCAGGACGATGCAGTGTTCGTCCTCGTGCTCGATTTTGGCGGGGATTTCGCGGGCGATGATGCGCTCGAAAAGGGTCTTGGACATGGGCGGAAGTTGTCGGCGAAATCGGCGGATGACACGGCAGAATTTTAAGCCGCGCCGTGGTTTTGTCGTGGACTGGTTAGATAAATAACAGGTGTAAATCGGCGGAGCGGGCGGAGCGGGCGGCGGTGAGTTCGCGGATGAAGGCGAGGGCTTCGGTGTAATCGCGTTGGCGGCGGGGCGTGGCGCGCAGGGCGGGCGGCAGCAGGGCGGG
>CAJAFD010000104.1 GCA_903938935.1 uncultured Opitutia bacterium | reverse complement strand
TTTTGCCTGCGTTGCATCCGTTTTATCTCAATGCGGGTCTGGCGCTGGCGGACTGTTTCGCGCCGTCTTTGAAGGCCCAAGACTTTGAGGCTAAGGTCGCCGCGTTTGAGCGTGAGTGGGACGAGGCTTTGGATTTGGAGGCGACCGCCCGCGCAGCCCTCGATCAACTGGTGGCCACGCGCTCGAAGTGAGGCGCTCACGAGCGCGTAAATGCATTTGCGCCCGTGGGCGTGCGCCGCGGAAACTGGGCGGGTGTCGAAGAGCCTGAAAAATATCGGAGTGGTGTCTGCGCTGACGATGGTCTCGCGCGTACTTGGGCTTGGGCGTGACATGTTGGTGACCGCAGTTTTTGGCACCTCGGCCTTGGCCTCGATTTTTTACACGGCGTTTACTTTACCTAATTTATTTCGCCGGTTGTTGGGTGAAGGTGCGCTGACCGCCGCGCTCGTGCCGACCCTGCAGGAAGAGCTCAAGGCGCGCGAGCGGCAGGGGGCATTTGAGCTCGTGAATCAAGTCGCGAGTTGGCTGTTGGTGGTCACCGGCGGCATCGTCGCGCTGGCGATGCTGGCCTTGGCTCAGGCGGGCAAGCTCGTCTCGATTGCTGGTAGCTGGGGCATGGAGGTAGCTACGACGCAACGGCTCGTCGCTTCGGCGGATTACGCGATCCTATTGTTTCCCTATCTCGTCTTGGTGTGTCTGGCGGCCGTGTTGAGCGCGGCGTTGCAGACGTTGCATCGGTTCGTGGAGCCGGCGCTTTCTCCGATCTGGCTCAACCTGGCTATGATCGGGGCGCTGAGTGGCGCGGTCTATTGCGGCTGGGCCGAATCGCCCGATGGACGGATGCACTGGCTTTGTGTCGGCGCGTTAGTCGGCGGATTTTTGCAGATGTCGGTGCCGGCGGCGGCGCTCATGCGGGAGGGTTGGCGTCCACGCTTTGATCTCGGACGGAGCGGGCCTTTGCGGCAAATCGTGACGCTCATGGGCCCGACGGTGTTTGGCTCGGCGATTTATTTGATTAATATGGCCGTCTCGCGGTTTATCGGACTGTCGCTGAACGACTCCGCGGTGACGGTGCTCAACCTAGCGACGCGCTTGATGGAGCTGCCCATCGGCGTGTTTGCGATCGCGATTTCAACGGTCGTGTTTCCTCTGATCGCGAAACACGCGGCCGATCGGGATGATGAAAAATTGGCGCAGTCTTACCGCAAAGGCATGCGGTTGATTTTGGTCATCAATGTGCCGGCGGCGGTGGGGCTGGCCGTGCTCGCGGAGCCACTCGTGCGCGTGTTATTTCAGCGCGGAGCTTTCGTCGCTAGCGATACGGCGCTGATGTTGCCGGTGTTGGCGGTGTACGCGTTAGGGTTGCCGTTTTTCTCTTTCGTGAATTTGGCGTTGAAGGCGTTTTACGCGCGGAAAGATACGGTGACCCCGGTCCGGGCCGCGTTGCTCAGTTTTGTCATCAACTTAGGGTTGAGCCTGGCGTTGATGCGGCCGCTGGGAACGGTCGGGCTCGCGGTGGCGGGCAACGTCGCGATCGTGGCGCAGGCTTGGTTTTTGCAGCGTCAACTTGCTGCGGGGCATGAAGGACTGCGCTTCGCTCACCTTGTGCGCGATCTTATGAAAATTGTCGGCGCAAGTCTCGTGATGGGTTTAGCCGTGGCGGGCGGTTGGTGGTCGTGGTCGCATTTCATATCGGAAAGTAAAACCGCTGATGTGCTCGGACTGGCGGTCTTAATTGCGTTGGGCGTGATGCTGTACGGCGGATTGCTGTGGGCGCTGCGCATCGAGGGACGCGAGGAATTGGCGGCGCTATGGACTAAATTTCGGGCAAAGTTTGCATGAAAATTAAATTCGACTGGTTCATGACCGGGATGGTCTTGGTCACGGGGTTGGCGTGGCTTTTTCCGGCTCCCGGAGCCACGGGTGGCTGGATGCATCCGGAGGTGCTGACCAAGGCGGGCGTGGCGCTCATATTTTTTCTGCACGGCGCGGCGCTGTCGTTTGCCGCGCTGAAAGCCGGCGCACTCAACTGGCGGCTGCATGTGCTGGTGCAACTCAGTACGTTTTTATTTTTCCCGCTCTTGGGTTTTGTCGTGATTTATTTTTTAGAGGGTCGTGTGCCGGCGGGTCTATCGCTCGGATTTTTTTATCTCTGCGCTTTGCCTTCGACCGTGTCGTCGTCGGTGGCCTTTACGGCGGCGGCGCGGGGTAATGTCGGCGGGGCGGTGTTCAACGCGACCTTGTCGAGCTTACTGGGCGTGGTGCTCACGCCGCTGTGGATCGGCGCAGTCTTGCAGACGACGGGGCAGGCGCTCGCGCTCGGGCCGGTGATGTGGGATTTATTGCGCTGGTTGGTGTTGCCGTTGGCTCTGGGGCAACTCGCTCGGCCTTGGATCGGGGCGTGGTTAAAAAAATACAAACCGTACATCGGCAGCGTGGATCGAGTAACCATCCTGGTGCTGGTCTACACGTCGTTTTGCGAATCGTTTCAACGCGGCCTGTGGTCGAGCAACGGCGTCGGTAATCTCCTGTGGGTGATCGCGCTCTCGGTGGTGATTTTGGCGCTCGCGCTGGGAGTAACCGCTTGGGGAGCGAAAACATTGGGTTTCAATCGCGAGGATCGGATCGCCGCCATTTTTTGCGGTTCGAAGAAGACCTTGGCCTCGGGCGTGCCGATGGCGAAATTGATTTTCGGCGCGCATCCGGCGATCGGGCTCATTCTGCTGCCGATCATGGTTTATCACCAGTTGCAGTTGCTTGTCTGCGCGGTGTTGGCCGAGCGTTGGGCCAAGGATGCTGACGCCTGAACGCGGGTTTTGACAACGCGCACGGACCCAGTTCGTTCACTCAATATTTTTATGTCCATCATTCCCTCGACCACGCTGCTCTCTGCTCTGAACTGGCGCTACGCCACGAAGAAATTCGATGCCACGAAAAAAATTCCCGCCGACACGTGGGCCACGCTGGAACAAGCGCTGGTTCTCGCGCCTTCCTCATTTGGCTTACAGCCTTGGAAATTTTTGATTTTAACGGATGCGGCCGTGAAGGCCCAACTGGTGCCGCTCTCTTGGGGGCAGACGCAGCCCGCCGATGCTTCGCACCTGGTGGTTTTCGCGGTGAAGAAAAACTTGGGCGCAGATCACGTGGAGAAATTTATGGATCGCACGGTCGAGTTGCGGGGCGGCTCTAAGGATGCCCTTACCCCTTACAAAAACATGATGCTCGGCAGTCTCGCCGGTGCGGCCAAGGCGGGCACGCTTGATACTTGGCAGGCGCATCAGATTTATATCGCGCTCGGTCAGTTCATGACCGCGGCCGCGCTCCTCGGCGTCGATACGTGCCCGATGGAAGGCATCGATCGCGCCAAATACGACGAAGTGCTCGGTCTCGCCGGGACCGACTACACGACGATCGTGGCCTGCCCAGCGGGTTATCGCGCCGCCGACGACAAATATGCGTCCGCCCCGAAAGTCCGCTTCAAGGCTGAAGAACTTATCGTCCGCATTTAAGCGAACACCGCGGCGCGTTCGCTCGCGGTGAGTTCGCGCCATTTACCCGGCGCGAGCCCTTCGAGCTGAAAGTCGCCCGTGCGCACGCGGATCAACCGTAGCGTCGGGTGACCCATGGCCGCCGTCATGCGCCGGACTTGGCGATTTTTCCCCTCGGTGAGTTCCAGGGCGATCCAAGTGTCGGGTACGGTTTGACGAACCCGAATCGGTGGCACGCGGGGCGCTATCGTGGGCGCGGGATCGAGCAACTGAGCGCGACAAGGACGAGTCATGGCGCCGTCCAATTTAACCTCTCCGGCCGCGAGGCGCGCGAGGGTTTCGGGCGTAGGGCGACCTTCGACTTGAACCCAATATTCGCGGCGATGGCCTTGGCGTGGATCGAGTAGTTTGGAATTCAGTCCGGGCTCGTCGCTGAAAAGTAAAAGGCCCTCGCTGTCGGCGTCGAGGCGGCCAAGGGCGTAGACGCCGCGCGGAAGTTTGAAATCGGCGAGCGTGCGCCACTTCGAACCCGGCTCGGGGGTGAATTGCGACAGGACACCGTAGGGTTTGTTGAGCGCGAGGAGCACGGGAGTAGCGCACACGGCCGCGCGTCGTTCCGCAAAATCATTCCGTTGCTTGCTGTCAGGGTTCAGCGGGCGCAGCTTACTGCGATGCAAGCCGCCCAGCTCACCGCGTTGAATCAACTTAACGTGATCGACGTGCCCGCGCCCGTGCCCGCGGCGGGTGAAGTCGTGGTGACATTACGGGCGGCGGCGCTCAATCACCGCGATCTCTGGATCAAGCTCGGGCAATACGCGGGACTTAAATATCCGGCGCAGCCCGGCTCGGATGGCGCCGGCGTGGTCAGTACGGTCGGGTCGGGCGTAGAGGCGACGTGGCTCGGGCGCGAAGTCGTGATCAACCCCAGTTTTGATTGGGGAGCGAGCGAGTACGCCCAAGGTGCGGCGTTTACCATATTAGGGCTGCCTCGCGCCGGCACGTTGGCGCAACAGATCGCCGTGCCCGTCGTGCAGCTCGCGGCTAAACCCGCGCATCTGAGTTGGGTCGAAGCGGCGGCGTTACCCTTGGCGGGATTGACCGCTTATCGGGCTTTGTTTGCGCGCGCGCAGCTGCGGGCGGGGGAGAAGATTTTAATCACGGGCATCGGCGGTGGCGTGGCTTTGTTTGCGCTGCAATTCGCCGTGGCCCACGGCGCGGAGGTGTGGGTGACCTCGAGTAGCGCGGAAAAAATCAAACGAGCGGTCGCACTTGGAGCGCGGGGCGGCTTTGATTACACGCGCGACGGATGGGCGGCGCAGGTCATTGAGCACGTGCCGGGCGGGGCGTTTGATGTGATCGTGGACAGCGCCGGCGGTCCGGGTTTCGAGCATGTGATCGACCTCGCGGCGTCGGGCGGAAGGATCGTGTTCTTCGGCGCCACCCGCGGAAATCCTCCGGTGTTGCCGATGCGAAAAGTGTTTTGGCGTAATCTCTCGGTGCTCGGCACGACGATGGGTTCGCCGACGGATTGGCAAGCGATGCTGGGTTTTGTCGCGTGCCACCGCATCGCGCCCGTCGTGTGCAACGTGTTTCCGTTGGAACATGTCGGTGAGGCTTTTGACCTTATGGAACGGGGCGAACAGTTTGGTAAAATCGTAATCACGCTCTGAGTCGCTGGGTTTCGGGCTTGGCGTAGGGCGACGGGGCTGGGACAAGAAATGCTCACATGACTGATTCGTCCCATTTTTTTGCCTGCATTATGGCCGGTGGTAGCGGTGAACGGTTTTGGCCCATGAGCCGCGCGGCCACGCCGAAGCATCTGCTTAAATTATTTTCCGAACGCACCCTCGTGGAAGAAACCGTGCGCCGCCTCGAGGGCGTCGTGCCGCTAAAAAATATTTTTGTGCTCACCAATACCGCGCAACTCGCGTCCACGCGCGCGGCGCTGGCGGGGGTGATTGCCGAGGCAAATATCATCGCGGAGCCGGCGAAGCGAGACACGGCCGCCGCTGCGGCCTTGGCCACGGCGCTCGTGCGGGCGCGTGATCCGCAGGGTGTGCTCGCGCTTTTTCCCGCAGATGCGTTGATCAAAGACAACGCGACGCTCGCCCGTCAGGTGAGCGCGGCGCTGCGGCGGGCGGCGACGTCACCGGCGTTGCTGACGTTTGCGATCAAGCCTGACCATGCGGCCACGGGTTTTGGTTATCTCGAGTTGGGCGAGGCCGCCGGAGATGGCTTTCACAAGGTGAAACGTTTCGTGGAAAAACCCGATGCGACGACGGCGGCGCGTTATGTCGAGAGCGGCCACTATGCGTGGAACGCCGGGATGTTTTTCTGGAGTGCAGCGGCATTTTTGGCCGAGGCGGATAAACACACGCCGATGCTGGCGGGTTTCATCCGCGAGTTTCCCGCCGGTGATCCGACGGCGTTTTTGGCGGCGAAATTTCCGACGCTGGAGCCGAAGGTTTCCGTGGACTACGCGATCATGGAAAAGGCGGTCGCGGTCGAGACGATGCTGGCGGAGTTCGACTGGGACGATGTCGGACTCTGGACGGCGTTGCCCAAACATCTGCCGCGAGATGCGGCGCGCAACGCCGTGCGTGGTTCCGTGGTGACGGTGAACGCGGAGCACAACATCGCGGTGAGTAACGGCCGGACGATCGCGCTCGTCGGGGTCAATGATTTGGTCGTCGTCGAAACCGCCGATGCGATACTCGTGTGTCACCGCGACGCGGTGCAGGATATCAAGAAATTGATGCCCCA
>CAJAFD010000103.1 GCA_903938935.1 uncultured Opitutia bacterium | reverse complement strand
CGGGGGAATGGGCCGCGCAGTGAGTTGGATTTCAGTTTCTCGGGTTTGAAGACGAGCCTGCGTTACCGGTTGGAAAAAATGTCCGAGGCGGAGGTCGCGGCGCGTTTGCCGGATTTGTGCACGAGTTACCAACAGGCGGTGATGGATGCGTTGGTGCGCAAGACGCGGGTGGCGTTGGAGCGACGCGGTTGGCGCAGTCTCGGGCTCTCGGGTGGCGTGGCCAACAATGCGGTGTTACGCGCGGCGTTGGCGGTGGAGGCGCGCCGCGCCAAGGTGGATTTTTTCGCGGCGCAGCCGAAACACACGGGCGACAACGCGGGGATGATCGCGTTTGCGGCGTGGGCCGATGTGACCGGGGTGCGCCGCGCGGCAGGTCTGGACTTGGGCGTGGAGCCGAACGCGCCGTTGGCGTGAGCGGCGGGCGCTCGGATCAGGTGTAATCGCGGCGGAGGTTGCTCGGGAGGATGCCGAGTTCTTCGCGGTATTTGGCGACGGTGCGGCGGGCGATGGTGATGCCTTTCGCCTGAAGTTTGGTGACGAGCTCTTGGTCGCTGAGCGGGCCGCCTTTGTCTTCGATGGAGACGAGGTCGGCGATCATTTCTTTGACGCTGGTGTTGGAGACGGAGGCGCCGCTTTCGGCTTGGTAGCCGGGGGTGAAAAAATATTTGAAATCAAAAATCCCGTGCGGGGTTTTGAGGTATTTGTTGGCGATGGCGCGGCTGACGGTGGTCTCGTGCACGCCGACGACGTCGGCGATTTGAGTCATGGTGAGCGGCTTCAACTCAGAGACACCTTTTTCAAAAAATGGGATTTGGGCCTTTAGGATTTCGCGGGTGATGCGCTCGATGGTGCGTTGGCGTTGCTCGATGGAATCGATGAGGAACTTGCCGGCGCGGATGCGTTCGCGGAGGTAATCGCGTTCGGTTTTAGCGAGGGTGCCTTTGGCGATGAGGTCGCGGTAGGTGCTGGAGATGCGTAGGCGCGGGATGTAGTCGTCGTTGAGGGTGATTTTCCATTCGCCGTCGTCGTCCTCAATGGTGACGTCGGCGATGACGACGCGGTTGTTGTCTTCGGCAAAGCGACGGCCGGGAGCGGGGTCGAGTTTGCCGATTTCTTCGATGGCGGTCTGGACGTCGTCGGGGGCGGCGCCGAGTTTACGGGCGAGTTCGGGGATGCGGCGGCGGGAGAGGAGTTCGAAGTGGTCGCGGATCATGCGCGCGCCTAGGGAGTCTTTGCGGCCGAGGGCGGCGAGTTGGGCGAGGAGGCATTCGGCGAGGGATTGCGCGCCGATGCCGGGGGGGTCGAAGGCCTTGAGAATCGCGTGGGCTTTTTTCACCGCGTCGAGGGGGAGCGCGGTTTGGAGGGCGACGTCGGGGAGGCTTTGGGTGAGGAAGCCGCGGTCGTCGAGGCTGCCGACGAGGTGTTGGAGGGCGGTTTGCGTGGGGGCGTCGATGTCGGACAGGTCGGCCTGTTGCATCAGGTGTTCCTGGAGCGAGGTGGTGGCGACGAGGGAGTCGAAGAAGTGTTGGCGGCGTTCGGCGTCTTCGGAGGTGTAGGGTTGGGCGCCGCCGGCGGAGGCCATGTGGTCGCGCCAGTCTTCGTCAATTTTGCCGAGGATCTCGAATTCTTTGGTGAAATCCATTTCGTCGCCTTTGACCGGGGAGTCGTCGGTGGGGGCGGGGGAGGCGGAGTCGCTGTCGAGTTCGGCACGTTCCTCGGCGGATGCTTGGCTTTCGTGCTCGTCGGTCGTGCGGTCGAGGCTCTCGCCGTCCATGGGCAGCTCTTCGAGGGTCGGGTTGGCCTGGAGTTCTTCTTGGATGACGGT
>CAJAFD010000102.1 GCA_903938935.1 uncultured Opitutia bacterium | reverse complement strand
TCGTCGGCCTCGCGACGTACACGCGCATCGAGACCGCGATTTCGGGCAACACCCAGAAACAAGCCCAAGCCCGCCAAAACGCGCTCCTCGCGCTCGACGTCGCCCTCGGCCAACTCCAAAAGCACGCCGGCCCCGATCAACGCGTCACCGCCACGGCCGAAAGTTTCGGCGGCGTTGCCGGCACGCGGTATTACACCGGCGTCTGGGATGCCGCTAATCTCGACGCCGCTCCCGTATGGCTCGCGAGCGGACTCGAGACCGACAACGTCAACGTCGCCGTAGCCCCTACCGTAGCGCAGCGCGCTGAATTAGTGGGCGCGAACAGCGTAAGTCCGAGTGGGGCTAATAACGTCGTCGCCCGCCTCATGCCCATTACTACGGTCGGAGTCCCTGGCCAAGCGACCTCCGCCACCATCGGTCGTTACGCTTGGTGGGTGGGGGACGAAGGCGTGAAAGCCGCCGTCAGTCTCGGCGATCGGACCGCATCGGTTAACTATCAGCCCTGGACCGACGCCGGCGCTATCGATCTCCGAGACCGTATCCGTCAGCAGATTTCCATCGGTGCAGGCGCCGCTGATGCCGCCGGCGCCGCCGTGTTTGAATCCCGCTCAGCCGTCAACGCGCTACCTTCGGCTAACGCGCTCTCCAAATCCCAGATAGCTTTCTTCAACACCGGCACCTCAACGACGACCAAGGTCGGACTCGACGTGGTAAAGCAGAATTATCACGCTTGGTCGTCCAACAATTTTGCGGTTCTCGCCGATACTGCCGGCACCGGCCTGCGCCGCGATCTATCGATCGACCCTTCGCTGCTAGGCGCGGAAGTACAGGCTTGGCTCGATTACCCGAGCTACATGGAAGCGCCCTCCGCGTCCACTGATAGCGCGTTTCCTCCGTTACCGGCCATCGCTACGGATTCTTTACGACGGCGGTATCAGGTCAGCGCCGCCTTGCCGCGAATTTCACCCGTGCTGAGTTCCTTTTATCTCACGTTGGGGGTTCGAAAACAGAGTTCTTCTGCTCCGTACACCATCAGTCTGCGTTGGGGCGCTACGCTTTGGAATCCTTACACTTCGGGCCTAGTTCCCGAGAATCTAAAACTGCAGATCTCGGGACTACCTTCCGAGTTGGTCGTATATTCCGTAGATGCCGCAACCGGTGTGGAGAGCGACGACGTCTCGGTATCGCTTCCGTCGCTCTACGGCGCTCCGCTTATATTGAATTTGCCTTGGACGCCGTCGAGCCCGAGTCTGCCCGAAGAACAGTCCTGGTTCCCGGGACGAATTTTCAATTGGGTGAACGGGGATGACTCTACAGGTGTTTTTAAGGTCAGAGATATTCCAGCCTTCAACAAAGGTATGTTGGTGACAGTTCCGGGCAGTGAAGACGTTAACAGCAACAGCCAGATTGGGGTGAGGCTGACGAATCCAACGCAACTTACGGTCACGCTCACCCGCGATGACGGCCAGATCCTCGCAACCTACCAGAGTCCGGTCTACTCAGCAGTTGGTGGAACCGAATTGAGCACCGCGAGCAACACACCGCAGCAGTTGGTATTTCCTTTTCGTCTCGTTGAGAGTTTCGATTTTCCGGCATCACCCGGCACGTGGTTGACTTCGGTTGGAAAGGATCCGCGGAGTGCCAGTTTAGATGCGGATTGGTTGCGCGCTCTGCCTAATGGTACCGATCCTTCTAGCTATGGCAGTTTCAGTATCGTGGGCCCGGATCGTTTGCTAGACCGTGTGCCCGGGAGCACTACCTATAACGAGGATGCTCCTGTTTTCGAACTCCCGCGAGCTCCACTGTTGTCGCTTGGTGCGCTCCAACACCTGCCTTTGCCTGATACTCGATCTTTCGCCGTGGGCAATTCTTGGGGCGACTCGGTTTCGCTCAACGGTACACCGGCCTTGAAATTGTTCGACCAGTTTTTCTTTTCCGGGCTCACGGACTCTGTCACGCCCACCGGGAGCAACTCGGGTCTGGTTCTGCCAAATCCGCTGCTGCGCACGAGCCCT
>CAJAFD010000101.1 GCA_903938935.1 uncultured Opitutia bacterium | reverse complement strand
TGGGATAACACTTGGCCGTGTTATACATCGAGGAAAACTTCATCCCGTTGGCAGCGAGTCGGTCGATGTTCGGCGTGCGGATCTCGCCTCCATAACAGCCGAGATCCGAATAGCCCATGTCATCCACCAAAATGATAAGGATATTGGGCGGTGAGCTGGCGCTCAGACTTGTGCCTAGACCGAACAGCACGGTGAGCAGGGCTAGAAATCCTTTGGGGGCCATGGTTGTTGGTTCAGATTTCGCCGATCCCGATTAATTGAGTTTAATCACCCAGATATTCCTGAACTGCACCGGGTTCCCGTGGTCCTGCAAAACGATCGGCCCTTGGGCCGCTTCTTTCCCGCCGCCGGTGGGGTTGGGCACGGTGACATCATGGTGAATCAGAACGCCATTGAGGCGGACACTCATCCGGGCATCCGCGGTCTTCTTGCCATCGGCTGAAAAGCGAGGGGCCTTGAACTCGATGTCATAAGTTTGCCAGAGGCCGGCGGGGTAGCCGACGTTTCGATCCGGTACGCGGGTCTTGTAGATGCCGCCGCATTCATTGTCCCGGCCGTAGAGACCGAAACTGTCCAAAATCTGCGTCTCATAAACACCGAGATGGATGATGCCACTGTTGGATCGGCCCTGCCCGGTTGCTTCAGGTTTGTAGGCGAGCTTGAATTCTAGATGCAGACGATAGTCCCCAAAGTCTTCCTTCGTCCGCAGGTCTTGTTTGTTCCTTTTGCCGTCGCGCTGGGACACCACCTCGAGGGCTCCTGACTCAGCGACGATCCACTGGATGGCGTCGGCAGAAGCCTGTTTGGATTCCCAAGCGTTGAGGTGCTTTCCATCGAACAGCACTAGGGCTGCGATGGGAGCTTTGTCGCCCAACGTCGGTGAGGGCTGGAAGGGGATTTTCTTCAACGAGAATGCGCTGGTTTCGCCGCCTGTAAACGTCCCGGTCATCTCATCGCCTTTGGCCTGCCCGCTCCACTGCATGGCATTCGGCGCGCCTTCATTCTGCGGCACAGGAATCGCTCGGGAAGTATCCGGGTTGGGGTCCTGCTCCAAGACCAGTTTATCCATCTGCACCGTGCCGTTTAAAACAACGATCGCTGCCTTTCTGGTATCCGGCTCCTCGCGAAGCGTGACCTCATACCGATTCTTGTAAGCGATCACGGTCGCGTGCACCGGCGCTTCCTTCGCGTTGGATTTCAAAGTTCCTGCCCAGTTGCCGGTATACGGGTCTGGGGTGGCTCCGAATTCAGCCGCGTGCAGAATTGAAATGAGGGACAAGCCCATCGCGAGAGCCCCAAGGCAGATTCGATTCATCGGGTAAGGTCGTGAAGTGAAGTTATGCCAGTGTGTAGTAGTGGGCCCATTCAGCGCGTGGCTTCGCGCCGGCGAGGAGAAAGTTCGCCTCATCGTTGCCGACGAACCGCTTCGTCTTTGGATCGAATCGCAGTTCTACGTTCAAGTATTCCGCAATCATGCCCAAGTTCAGCACCTGAGTCAGTTCGCCGCTCACGCTGAAGGGTGAGGTGGTCGTGGTTTTGCCCATGCAGGCCTGAATGAAATTGGTGCCATGCGTGTATTCTGGCTTGGGCGCTTTGACGGCGTCCCATTTCTCCAGCATGACTTTCCGCGGATGAATCCGCGAAGCGTCGCCATGGTGGCCGCGCATGATCACATAGTCGCCTTGTTTTCGGTGTAAGAGGGTCCCGGCCTCACCCAACGCGGGCAGTTTGATCGATTTGTCTTCCTGCAGATCGCCAAATTTCTCGTCGAACACCGGGTGGCAATCGGCCCCCGCCTTCCACATCAGCTCCACCGCCGGAGAGCCGGGGCCTCTTTCCGGAAACTGAAACCGAATGTGCGAGGTCAGCGGAAAAATGACTTTGTTGTAGTCATCCAAACGGACCGGCGAGATCGCCGTGGGCAGGCCCAACTTCAAGTAGTGGTGGACAAAATCAATAATATGGCAGCCCCAGTCTCCGAACATGCCGCAGCCGTATTGGTGAAAGGCGCGCCAACCAAAAGGGTGATAAAGAGAGTTAAACGGCTTCACGGCCTGCGGCCCGCACCAAAGATCCCAACTCGAGAACGATTCGGGCAATTTCTCTTCGGGTGGATAGGCCGAGATGCGCTTTTTCGATTGCATGAACCACAGTGAGGGCTCTTTCCACGCATCGATCTTGTAAACATCGGCGGTCAGCCCCGCCGCCACCATTTGCTTAAATTGGGCGGCCCCGGAGGAAGTATGCCCCTGATTTCCCATCTGGGTCACCACCTTGAACTTCTTTTCGGCCCGCATCAGAATTTCAGCTTCGGCGAAGGTGTGAGTCAGTGGTTTCTCTACATAAACGTGCTTACCCAGCGACATGGCGTGGATGGCGGCCACGAAATGGTTATGATCGGGGATCACGACGCTCACTGCGTCGATGTCCTTCCCCATCTTGTCCAGCATGACTCGGAAATCCTGAAAGCGGGTCACATTGGGCCAAGTTTCTAGATTGCCCTCGATCTTTCTCGAACCCTTGAAATCGAGATCACAAAACGCCACCGGCACGGCGTGGCCATCGCTCGTTAGACTGGGGATAGTTCCGGCGGCCCGGCCTCCGACGCCGATGCAGCCAAGATTGATCCGTCGGCTGGGCGGTAGCGTGGGATTGCCCGCTGCGCGAGCTGCAGTGAGGTAGGCGGGCAGAAACGTGAATCCAAAGCCTGCAGCTGCGGACTGCTTCAAGAAATTTCGGCGCGAGCATCGAGAGGTGGTTGTCATTTCGGTCGTTAGTTTGGGCGACGATTAATTGGTCCGTAATACGGCTGATGGGCAGAATTGCCGTTAGTTCTCACCGCGGTTGTTGCCGCGAGTGGTCGTGACGGGCAGCGGCACGAAATCTCGTTGTAGGATCATCCATTCCTGCAGGGCTGCCTTCAGCTCGCGTTCCAAACTCGCAGCGTCTTTGGTGCCCGCGAGATTGTTGAATTCATTCGGGTCCTTTGCGAGGTCGTAGAGTTCAAACATGGGCCGCGCAGCGGCAAAGTAGCGCTGGTTGATCGTTGCATCCAGCTTCCCGTCGTTGTGCCTTTGCACGAGTTCCTGCCAAAAGGCATCCTTGGCAAAATCCACGGGCCAATACGGGAGCTCGCCGAGCACATTGTAGATGAGCTTGTGGGTCTTGCTCACGACGACGCGTCCGAGGTCGAAATCGGCGGTGTTGCCCGGCAGGTTCGATCCATGCGCGCCACGCTCGGCGAAAACAAACGCTCGCCCCGCGGACGGCTCACCGCGCAGCAACTTCGCGAAACTTTTCCCCGTCATCTCCGGGGGTACGGGCAAACCGGCGGCTTCGAGAAAAGTCGGCGCCAGGTCTTCGCCACTGATCAGTTCCGTTGTGGAGGAGCCGGGTTTTACCCTTCCGGGCCATCGCACGATCAATGGCACGTGGATTCCATACTCGTAGAGCGTGCCTTTGCCGCGGAATTGTGAGGCGCCGTTATCCGCCATGAAAACCACGAGCGTGTTTGAGGCTAAGCCGCGCTTCTCCAGTTCGGCCATAACTTCACCAAAAAGCATATCGAAGTGCGCAATCTCATCGTAGTAACGCGCGAAGTCCTCGCGCACGAGTTGGGTGTCCGGGTAATGCTCGGGAAGTTTAATCTTTGCCGGATCATGTTTCACCGGACCCTGAGTGTTCAGAGGCCGATGCGGATCGTTGGAGCAGAGTTGCAGAAAGAACGGCTTCCCGGCGGGCTTTCGATCAAGGAACTCCCGGAACTGCGCGAACTGGGCCACGCTGCCGCTGCCAACTTTCACGTAGTCGAGGCGATCAGGAAACGTAACGAGTTTGAATTTATTAAAAACCGCCTGCGTTTCCGGTGGCATGCCCGTGACCGCGCCATCCATGTGATACGTGCGCCCGGCGACCCCGGTGAACCAGCCTGCCGCTCGCAAAGCCTCCGGATGCGTCTTGATCTCCCGGGGCAACGGCGCCGAGAAACGCGACATAGCGATGTCCACGGGTGAGCGCCCGGTGAAGATGCTCGCGCGCGACGGGACACATTGCGGGCTGGTCACATAGGCACGGTCGAAGCGCATGCCCTCGGCGGCGAACCGGTCGAGGTTCGGCGTCATGATGTCCTCGTTTCCGTAACAGCCGACGTGTGGATAGCTATGATCGTCCGATAGGATGAGCAAGATGTTCGGTTTCGACTCGACGGCCGTGAGCCGGGCCAGAGACGAGAGCAGCAGGGCGGCCAGGATGCGAACAGGGTATTTCATGGGCGGATTCGGATAAGGCCCCAACAGTAGTCATTTTGCGCAATCCTCGCTGTAGATAACATGGACGAAAGCAGCGGTTATCTGGATTTTTTCGTTCGGACAGGCGCGTAATTCCGGCTTATGGATGTGCCGCACCGGCAAGTGGTCGACAACGTAAGGACGGTGCTACGAAATCGAATGGAAGCGCAGGGGCGGATACGCTGAATTAAGGTTTGGGATTGGCTGCCCGCGGAGTTCCGGGTCTTGGGAAGACGTTGGTGCGCTTCGCCCACGATTCCCATGCCGCGGACATTTCCTTCGCGCGCTCCGGTTGCGCTGGGGCGAGGTCATTCATCTCGGCGCGATCAAGATCCATGTCGTAAAGCTCCCATGGGGCGGCGCCGAGCGAGACGAGTTTCCATTTTCCATCGCGGAGCGCGCGATTGCCCTCGTGTTCCCAAGCGAGAATACGGGCAGGAAGGGAGGGGGAGTGATCGGAGGATGGAGCCATCAACGGACTCAGACTCACGCCTTCCATTGGGAGGATTTTCTTTCCCTCTCGCGTCGCCGGATACTTTGCCCCGGTGATGTCCACGCACGTCGCCATCACATCGATGAGATGCGCCGGCTCGTGCACGAACCGTGCTTTGTCGTTACGTTTCTGCATGGAAGCCGGCCAATGCGCGATGAGCGGCGAGCCGATCCCGCCTTCGTGGCCGTAGTGCTTGTACAGACGCCAAGGTGTATTGCCCGCGTTGGCCCAGCCGGAGCCGTAGCTCGGAAACGAACCCGCTTGGCCCATCTTCGCGAGGTCATCGCCCCGATAGAGTTTGTTCGGCAATGCCTGCGTTCCTTGGTTGATGCCGGTGCCGGGCACGGGATTCGTTGTCGGCAGCATCTCGAAACCGAACGGTTCCCACTCGGCGCATGCGCCATTGTCGCTCAGGAAGAGGATGAGGGTGTTGTCGAGTTGTCCGCTCGCGCGCAACTCGGCGATGAGTCGTCCGATGTTGCGATCCATGCCGGTTACCATGCCGGCAAATACGGCCATGCGTTGCGCCAGGTCGGCTTGACGATCGGAGGGCAGCGAATCCCAAGCGGGATTGTTTCCGTCATCAGTCCATGAGCCGAGGCGCTTTGATGCGACGGGATGGGTGATCTTGCTACGCGGCGGCAGCGTGGTGTTTTCCGGTAGTAGGCCGATTTTCTTCTGCCGCGCGAGGCGTTGCTCACGGATTTTGTCCCAACCCTGCGCGTAAATCTGCGGGTAGCCCGTCATGTCATCGCGTTTAGATTGCACGGGAAAATGGGGCGCCTGATAGCCCACGTAGAGTAACCACGGCGCGCCGGATTTTCGCATGTCGGCGAGGAAGTCCAGCGCGTGATCGGTGATGGCGTCGGTGGCGAAAAATTCACCCGGCGCGTAGCTGCGTTGCGGGCGGCCCTCGGGCAGGCGCGTCATCATGCGCGGTTCCCACGAATCCACTCCGTAGCCGCCGACGAAGCCATAGAAGTCGTCGAAGCCACGCTTGGTCGGCGGTTCACTGTCGCCCACATGCCATTTGCCGGCTGCTGCCGTGCGATAACCGGTGGGCTTGAGCACCTGCGCGATGGTCACGCAGTTCGCGTTCAACGCCCCGCGGTAGCCGGGGAACTCCTCGCCCTGGTCGCCCGCACCTGGAAATTTCGCAGCCCGATCGGAAGTCATGAGTCCTACGCCCGCCTGATGCGGATAGAGCCCCGTGAGCAGGGACGCACGCGAAGGACAGCATCGCGTGGAGGTATAGAATTGAGTGAAGCGCAGTCCACCCGCTGCGAGCGCGTCGAGGTTCGGCGTGCGGATCTCGCCCCCGTAGCAACCAAGGTCCGACCAGCCGAGATCGTCCGCGAGGATGATCAGGATGTTAGGCTTGGTCGTTGCGGCGTGCGCTGCGGCCACCGTGGCCAGCAGTAGGGCGGTGCAGATGGGGCCTGAGAATTTCATGAACGAATTTACGCAGCTGCACCCGGCTCTGGGTTACTAAGTCTAAGAACATCCGCCAAGGTGAGGCTACGATTTTAGGGTTTAGGTGGCTCGGGAATTGTCGTCGTTACTGACTTTAAAGGGCGTTCCGGATCGAAGCCCGGAGCTTCAAAATCGGTTTCCTCGACCCAATTGGCTTTTAGTCGCTCACCTTTCATCCAGCGGTTGTAGAAATCGCGGTTGGGCGAGGCATGCGGGTATTCGTCGAAGATCGCGCCGTTACCTGCCATGCGCGGATCATTTTGCGACCTGAGTTCGGCAAACAGGCGGGCTTGCATGGCCTCGCGCCGGGCCATGAAGGCGGGATCAGCCGCCAGATTGAAAACACAATCCGGGTCGCGGTTGAGATCATAGAGTTCTTCGGCGGGTTTGCGGTCGAAATTGAGCACCCACAGGGCGTGATTGATACCCTTTCTGTTCTGCGCAAGAATCTCGGTTTTGGTCGGCCCTCCGTCGGTGTTCAAATAGCCTGTGACCGGGTCGCACATTGGCCACCGGTTCGGCTCAAAATTGCGCACGTAGAGAAACCCATCCAGAAACAGGCCGCGGGCGGGATAACCGACATCATTTGGCCGTCCGAGATCGTGCCGTTCTTGGCCGACGATCAGGGCTTCGCGCCCGGGTTCAATTTTTTCACCATGCTTGTTCTGCAGGATGCCACTCAGACTGCGGCCCTGCGTCGGTTCCATGCCGGCGGACGCCGCCGACAAACCGGCAACCTCGAGCAAAGTCGGGGCGATATCAATAAAGCTCACATAATCCTGCACCGTCCGTCCGGGTTGTGCGATGCCCGTGGCCCAGCGGATCGCCAGCGGCATGTGGAGAGAGAGTTCGTAGGTTGTGCCCTTGGCGCGGGGGAAGGCCATGCCGTTGTCTGAAGTTACGATGATGATGGTGTTCTCCAGTTCTCCGGCTTGCTGCAGGAGGTCCAGCATCCGGCCCAGTTGCTGGTCGAAGTATTCCACCTCCAAGGCGTAATCCAGCATGTCATTGCGCACGGTCGCCGTGTCGGGCCAATGGGACGGGACACGCTCAATCTGCGCCAGCGACTTGTGGCCGACCTTTACGCCGGAACCGTATTGGTATTCGCGATGGGGCTCATGAGCGCCAAACCAGAAGCAGAACGGTTGGCCCGCCGGCTTTTTCTTCATGAAGTCGGCCAGATTTGCGGCGTAATCGATGGCCGATATGTTCGGGGTCGGCGGCGTGGTCTTGATCCCGCTGAAGGCTGGGCCGGTCAGCAGGCGTGGTTTGCCAGCTACTTTGCCGGGATCGCCCGGCCCCCAGCCTTTGCCCGTAAAGCCGGTGACATAGCCGTTTGCGCCGAGCGCCTCCATGAACGTGCGGTAGCCTGTTGGATAAAATCCACCATGATCGCCCGCCGCTTCAAGTTGCCAACTGTTGCGGCCGGTCAGCACGGCAGCGCGGGAGGGCGCACACTTGGCGTTTGGCGTGTAGGCGCGGGCGAACCGCAAGCCCTCGCGCGCCACGCGGTCGTAGGCAGGCGTCTGCACCCAGCTGCATCCGTTGGCCGAGAAATGCTGGTAGGACGCGTCATCCGCGATGCAGAACAGAATATTGGGTTTACCCGCCGCGAACGCGGTAGTGGCGCTGCCGACCGTGAGTAAAAGGAGCGTGAGTTTCTTTAGCATGAGATCTTGGCCCAAATTATCACTTCAAGACGGGACCACCTCGACACACTAAATGACCGGAGTCGACGTCGCCATGAATCTTAGGCGGGTGGTCGCCAAGGCTCGTCGGGGTTGAGCAGAAATCAGAAGCTGAACTTGGTTGTGACGATCCACTCTAGCGGAGGATTAAACCGATAGGCCGTCAGCACACCATCCTTAGCGGTATTGATCCGGATGAAGGCATCGTTGTTGAGCGCGTTGTTGATGTTCGTCTGCAACGACCAAGTGACCGGCTTGCCCATGATGCGAACCTTCCGCCGGTAGGCGGCATTCAGGTCGAGGAAGATCTGATCCGATCCGTAGGAAACAGTGCTGACAATGGCCCCCGGGGTGCCCGTGGCGAGGTATCCATTGATCGGTTTGCCCGTATAGCGCACGCCGCCGCCGACGGTTATGCCTTTGAGGGCCCCTTCAGAAAACTCATAATTCGAAACAAAATTCAGCTTATGCTGCATCTGTCCCAGTGCGGGTTTACCATTGGCCAGAATGAAGTTGGTCAAAGTGGCATTATCCAGCGCCACGAGTTGCGTGGCAACGGTGCCGACGCCCGTGCTAAGTGGCAGTGCCTTATTTGCCTCCCAGGTCGGACGCCAGAAAGCGATGTAGGCAAAGTCCTCCTGCCCGAGATTCGATTGGGCGGACTTCGAATTGCTGTAATTCAAAAACATCCGCCAGTGCTCCGTGGGGTTGGCTGTAAGTTCGACCTCATAGCCTTGAGTGCGGTTGTCAAAGGTCCGGCCGGTGCCGCTTTGCACGGTGCCGCTCGGGACTTTTCCGGCCAAAGCGAGGGCGCTCCAGATCGGATTGATCGACGAAGCAATGTTGCCGAAATCAAAATCCCGATCGGCGCTGGTTTGGAAATACTGGGCGGTCAGAAAAAGCCGGTTCTTGAATAAATCCAGTTTGAATCCGATGTCCTGGCTCTTGCCTTTCGGCGTGGGCGGACGAGAGAAGGCGGTCACATCTGCATTGGGGACATTCAGTCGTCCACTAAAGCTCGGTAGGCCGCTGTTGCCGGCTTGGCTATAGGTCAGCCCGAGCCAATCGGTGGCCTGCAGCACTCCGCTAAATGAAACGCTGGTGGCGATCGTATTGATGGGAATATGGCTCCGCACCGGGCCCGGTATGCCGGAAGCAAATCCAGCCACGGGCGTTACCACCGACGTGGATGCGTAGTCGTTGCGGTCATCGCGGCTGGTGCCAATGATGGTCTTGATCCGATCTTTCCAGAACGAGCTTTGCAGCATCCCGATCATGGTCTGGCTGTCGAAACTGTTGAGAATCCCGTTGACGTTAAATGGCACCAAAGCGGTCGTGTAAGTTCTTCCGCTAAGGGTTTCGGTAAACGTGCCCAAGGCCTGGCGGTTGTAGGGCGCCATCACGATGTTGCGGCTCGGGCCGGCGAGATCGACATACGTGCGGCGAAAGACCCGATTACTGTTGTTGATGGCGCTGGTCAGATTCGGAGCGTTCGGTGAGATGATCTGCTCGCGGACCTGCAGTTGAGATACTTTCGTGAAATCATATTGATAGACCCCGGCCAACGTGTGTTTGCCCCAGCGACCGAAGTCTCTGGAGTAGGAAAGCACCGCCCGCACTGAATCGCTCCGGCTGTCACCTAATCCGATCTGAGGCAGACCCTCGACGTAGGTTTTGCCGACATTGGGGTTAACGGCGCCGGAAGGCAGAGTCGGGTTGGTGTCGGCGATGATGGCCCGGGTGGTGGCGGTCTGTGGGTCCGAGTTCACCGTATGGCTGTCGGTGCGCATGCCGGCAACTTCCAGATTGAGGTTGGAGGTAAACGAGTGGGTCAGGTAGGCACCCTGGCGGGCGTATTTCGTGTCGAGCCCAAAGCCCGGCCCATACACCGACGTCTCCTTGGGCAACACGTTGAAATTAGACATGGGCACATTTTCGCCATCAATCGCCGTCCACTGCGTGCTCCTGGTTTTATTGACCCAATTGGTCACGGCCCCCGAGGCCGTGTCCAAAACGAGGTAGGGTATGTTGTTGGCTGCGACCCCGGAGATTTGCAGGGCGGCATTGGCGGCGCCGACGTTGCGTCCGGCGGCCGCCCAGCGGGTGTAGGCATCATAGGCCGTGATGGAGCGGATGGTGCGCTTATTGAGGTCCGCCTTCTCCACATCGAAATTAAACTCAGTATGCCGACCCACGCGCCATTTCCCGGTCAGATAGGCGCGTTCCGAGTCGCTGAACTCATAGTTGCGCCAGCTGCCGCGTTGTTCCTTCACTGCCGCCACGCGGACCGAAATGTTTTTGCCGATCGTCTGATTGTAGTCGCCCTCTTCTCGCAGGCCTCCCTCCGAGCGGCCCTGCACTGCGACCGAGACTGCGTTTTGGCCCAGCATCGCCCGCTTGTTCGTGACATTGATGAGGCCTCCCGGTGAGCCGATGCCAAACAGGATCGAATTCGGGCCGCGGGCTTGGTCAATGCGCTCTGTGCTAAAGGTGTCGGCTGGTAAATCGGATTTAAAAAAATTCACCGCGACCGTGCCGCCCGGTAGGCCGCGCATCCGCAGCGACCTCGTGCTTGAGCTTGCGAGAAAATTCTGCCCCGGCCCGGCATTCTCGCCGAAGTCATATTCGGTGCTGAGCATGTAACGCGCGAGATCGTCGGTGTTCGTGACGCCCACGTCGTTGAGAAACTCTGCGGTGAAGGCGGTGGTGGGCGCGGCGACGTCCTTAAGATTGGTCCGCAGGCGACTGCCGCCCAGGGTCGACTGGGCCTGATAGCCGCGATCCTGAGTTGCGGTGATGGTGAAGGGAGTCAGTTCCACGACCTCCGAGGGGATAGCCTTACTTGTATTTTCCGCCGGCGGGGCCGACACCGCTGGATTCGCGGCGGATTGCGCGCACGCGATCGAGGCCAGCAAAGGCAGGCTGAATAGAACAGTGAAACGCGATAGACGCGGGATCGGAGGCAAGCAGGAGAAAGCCATTTTCGCAGGGGGGGTGAACCAAATGTGTAACTAAAGCTGAGTTTATCTTACGCAACGTGTCGGCCCACTGACATGGATGAATTTGACGTATATCTGGATTTTTCGCTACAAGCACGATCTCGCTTTGAAGTAATCACGTCGGTTTTGGATAATGCAGCCCAAGATTGGATTTCTCCTAAAACCTTCGGTGGCCGTGGAAGGAGAGTAACAGGCACGAATTCCGGCGGTATCGAAATAAGTCCAGTAATAGTGAGAAAATATCCATGCCCCTCCGCCCTCGCCTAACGTAGAGTCTTCGAGATCAGCAGGGCATTAGCCGAGCCTGATATTCTTGATCACCCCTCCAATTGTATCTCCTGCCTAGGATCCGCTCCACAGCAGTTTGTTGTCTGCACCTTTCCGTCATCAAAATCGCGTCTCACTTCGCCTGTGGAACGGCTTTTCGTCAAACTAGCAACGCGCGCTCCCTTTTATCACCCACCTACTATGCTCCTACGTAATACTCTGCTTTGTTTCGGCATAGGCCTACTGCTCGGCGCCCGCCTCGGCGCCAGCTTGCATGAGGCCCAAGTCAGCGTCCACGTGAGCCGACTGCCCGTAGCGGCTCCGCTGCACCAGGAAATCCGTGTGAGCGCCGCCGAGCAGGGCGCTCAGCGCCTCACGATCAGCGTCACAAATACCTCGGGCGCCGACCTCAGTCTCTCCAGCTGGACCGTGGAATTTCCATGGTTCAGCCCGATGGGCCCGAACGACCGGATTTCCACCGGCGGTTGGGACATGGGTCGCAGCGAAGCGCGCGTCTGGTCGCCCGCGGCCGCCGAGAAGGTGACGACCGGGAGCTACCTTCTCGCTAAGGGCCCGGTCGGATACTCGCTCGCGGCGTTTACCACGTGGAAAACCTTCAACGCCAAGCTACGCTTCGCAGCCGGCCGCGTGATCGTTACGGGCGAGGGCGAGGGGCGTCTCCTACGAGCAGGGGAGACGGTTACGCTTGAAACCGTCTGGTTGACCAGCGGCTCGGACTGGCAGGACCTCTTGTTCGGTTACGCCGATGAGATCGCCCGCGAGAATCGCATCCGGCTGAACGCGCCGAAACCCTACATCGGCTGGGCGACTTGGGATTACTTTGGGCGCAATTGGACCTACGAGCAGGTCGTGGCGAACATGGACAAGCTCATCGAAATTTATCCACAGGCTGACTTCCTCCAGATCGACGGTGGCTGGTGGCCGCAACGCGGCGATTACAAGCTTGTCCGCGAAAACCTGCAGCCCGAGGGGATGAAGCGCCTGGGTCAGCTTATCCGTCAAAATAAGCTCATCCCGGGAATTCATCTCGACGGCATGCGCGGTGACGCGAAAGCGCAGATTGCGAAGGAACACCCAGACTTTTTCCTTAGAGACGATAAGGGCGGGATGCTCGTGGAGTCTAAAGTCAACGTTGGTGAGAACCTCGACTATACGTTCTTCGATTTCTCAAATCCGGCGACGGGCGCTTACTTCACTGAAGTCATGAGCAACATCCGTCGCAATTGGGGTTACGATTACATCAAGGTCGATTTCCTCCGCTTCGGCCTTAATGAATTTATCCATACTGCTGTCGGCAAAGACACCGTCATCGTGCCGCAGAATCGTGGTCTCACCAGCGTCGAGCGCATCCATCTCGGCTTGGCGGCGATGCGCCAGGGCATGGGCGCAGACGCTTACTTCGTCGCGTGTTCGTCCGTTTTCGGTCCGACCTTCGGCCATGTCGACGGGCTGCGCTCGGGCGCGGACATCAATCCGGAGTTCAAGCAGTTCAAAAAATGCGCCGTGGATAACGCCGGTAATTTCTACCTCCACGGCAAAGTCGTCCACAACGACGCTGACTATCACGTAGTCCGCGCCAAAGAGGACCAAGACGACACGCTGGTAAAATCCCCCGTGAAGGACGGCAAGAACATGACCCTGAACGAGGCTGAAATGTGGACGCATTTTGTCGCGCTCTGCGGTGGGCCGCGACTAAACAGCGACAATTTTCCCACTCTGCGCGAGGAGCGCCGCGCGCTCTTCCGCTTTGCCGCGGGGTTTCCGACGGCCGAGCGCTACGTGCCGCTCGATTTTTGGGCGCACGCGCGTGACGACGAGGATGTTTCCTCTGCCATTCTAACCCAAGCGAAGGGCGATGTTTATCTCGGAACTTTCAACTGGACGGATGCGGACAAGAAGTGGGTGGTGACCGGGCTGACCGCTGCCGACCTCAAGGCGTTCAGCAAGGTATCGGGTGCCGCCCTGACCGAAACCGCGGCTGGGACGGTTACGATCACGCTGCCCGCCCGTCACTCGACACTCTTCAAGCTCACCGGTGGCGATTTCGACCGGCTGCGCAAGGCGATCCAGATCAACTGAGCTTTAGATTCTCCACTATGACCACGCGTTCGATCCACATCATGCGTGGCACCAGCCTACCCTAAGTCGGGTTTTGGGTGCGGCACTTGCCCCTATAAGCCGAGACAGCTCCGACACGGCCAAAATGTGCTCGCTACGCGACGCATGGAGCTTCTGGCATAGACGAATTGGGCCGCAATCGGGACGGTTTGTATTTGGCAAATTTTCACGTTAAAATGGTTCTGATGAGCAAAACGTGGCAGGGCAGTGCACAACGACTGCTTGACCACCCAAACAAAAAATCCAGCGGGCCAAGTGGATTGTCTATGGGCCAGAGGACCGGTCCTCGTTATCCTGACGCTCCCGACTCCAGCAACTCCAACGCTTTTCTTACCGTCTGCATCCCCATGACCATGCATGTCTCCCTCCGAAACATTGTTCGCTCCGTCACCGCTCTAGGTGTTGTCGGCCTGCTCGGCCTCGGAACCCTGCAGTCGCTGAGAGCCTCTCCGGCCGCGAGATCCTTCGGCGTGTGGGATCGCGGCTCATCCTTTGATCCCAAGGACTATCCCTTTCTGAGGGGATTGGCGTTCAATGAAAAGTGGGCAGACATTGAGAAGCAGCCAGGTGTTTTCGATTGGAGCGGATTGGATCGGGCTGTAGAAAAGGCGGTCCAGCGAAACCAGTTCATCTTCCTGTCCTTGGGTGTGGGGCCGGATGCGCCCATGTGGATATACAATCAGGGTGTTCCTAGTGTGAAGACCGAGAACCAGATTCACGACAGTTGGCCAGTTTATCCCTTCTATCCTTCGCCGGCCTACAAATCGCTTTTCCAACGATTGATCACAGAATTCGGAAAGCACATCCGTAGCTACTCGAGGGAAAAGCAGGAGCGCATTGTATTCATTCAAGTAAAGACCGGGTGTACTGGCGATGAATGCGCCTACAAAGGTGACGTCATTGATAAGCAATACGACTTGCCCACGAAATCCCCTGCTTGGCGAGAGTTCCGCTTGTGGGTGTTTGATTTGTTCGTGAAGACCTTTCAGCAAGGTCCTAACCATCCTCAGATTGCCCTAATGTTTAACAACGTTACGCCGGATGACGAAGACGGGAACGGGCGTGAGTTTTCCCAAGAGTGGAAGTGGGCGATGGCTAACGCTCATGCCGGAGTCGGAATCAAGCTCGCCGGCAGCGCACGTGGGCATCACTTGAGCGGGGAACGGACCAAGATTGAAACATGGCAACATCGTCTGATTGCGGCGAAAGGCACGCCGCTGTTTGCCCGGTCGGAAATGGATCAGACCTGGCAACGGGCCATGTTCGCCGTCAACTTGCCTCTCAACTTCTATTGGGGCGCTCTCACGGGCCTGCAAAACGGACAGAGCATCTGGGATATCAGCGCTAGCGCCATGCAGGCCTCCAAGGACCAAGGCTTCGATTACTCTTTTCATTTCTTCAACCGTTATGCGGGGCAAATTTATCCGACGACCGCTACGGATGCTTTCTGCGCCCTTCACACGGGATTGGATGCCGCCGATACCAAGGCTTACCCGGAAGAGAAGTTCGGGAAAGCCTCGCACGGAAACGTGGATCGCATGCTAAAGATTTGTGCCGCGTATGCCAAGTATGGCGCGGCGGTAGACGACAAGAAAGGTCTGTTACTGGGACAGGTCCGGCAACGCGACACGCAAACCGGATTGAACGATGTGGGCTGGAATATCTGGCCCGACAACTATGGTCGCTTTCTCTACCAGATTGATGCCGAAGCCACATCCGTTCCGCACTGGCGTGTCGGCGGCCCGATCACTAAGACGTCTTCGATCTATTCCCGGTTTGGCCGCGGTTTTGAGCACGCCTCCGGCAAGGATGCTATGTATTTTAAACTGCACGAAGGCTTCTCACAAGGCAGTGATCCCAAGGTCGTCACGATCACCGTCGTCTGGTATGACGCGACAGCAGGCTCGACCTGGAAGTTGGACTACGATGCGGGCGCGGCGGGAATGAAGACCGCTCTGAGAGTTGTCGGAAAAGCTGATCGGAAGTGGCACCATGAGACAGTCACAGTAGAGGATGCTGTAC
>CAJAFD010000100.1 GCA_903938935.1 uncultured Opitutia bacterium | reverse complement strand
TGCACGCCTTTCGCGCTGAGGTGCGCGGCGAGGACTTTTATTTTTCGTGTTTGGAATACGCGCAGACGCTTTGGCAACGCGGTCTCGCGGCGCGGGCGTTGTTGTGTCTCGATCGGGCGTTGGGCGCGGATTTGAGCGGGGAAGAAGTGGTTTTACGCGACTGGCCGTTGCCGTATGCGGCGATGGCGTGGTGCATTGCGCAGACGCCGACTGCGGTGTTTATTGGGAATCCGCGGGTGCATTTTCAGCATTACGCCGATCGCATGAACGAACCTCGCCGCGAGCAACGTCGTTGGCGGGCTTGGGCTTGTTGGGCGCTCACGCGCGCGGTGCGGCCGGAATTTCCGGCGGACCCGCGGCACGTTGTGGTCGAGCCCGAGATCGAGCAGATCGCGGCGGCGCTGGAAGCGCACGGCGTGCGCGGCGAGTCAGCACAGTGGCGCGCGGTGCTCGCCTCGGTTTCAGCCTGAGCGATTTTAAAGCAGCGAGCCCTGATCGCCCCCGAGCGCGGCTTTGAGGCCGACGGCGGCGTAGCCTTTCGGCGTGAGCGTGCGGCCTTGGGGTGTGCGCTGGAGGTAGCCTTCTTGAATCAGAAACGGTTCGTGCACTTCTTCGAGTGTCTCGGCTTCTTCGCCGACGGCGACGGCGATCGTGCTCATGCCAACCGGACCGCCGCGGTAATTCTCGGCCATGACGCGCAACATGCGTTTGTCCATTTCATCGAGGCCGGCGGCGTCGATTTCCAACAACTCGAGCGCGGCGGCGGCGGCGGGTTGGGTGATTTTACCCTTGGCGCGCTCTTGAGCGTAGTCGCGGCAGAAGTTGATGAGATTATTGGCGACGCGGGGCGTGCCGCGGGCGCGGGTGGCGATTTCTTGCGCGCCGCCCTCGTCGATCGCGACGCCGAGCAGACCGCAACTGCGGCGGACGATCCCTTGCAGGGTCGCGTGGTCGTAGTAGTCGAGGCGCGTCTGCAACGTGAAGCGCGAGCGCAGCGGGGCGGTGAGTAAGCCGGAGCGCGTAGTGGCGCCGACGAGCGTGAACCGCGGAATCGAGAGGCGCACGCTGCGAGCGTTGGGGCCTTGGTCGATCATGATGTCGAGGCGGAAATCCTCCATCGCGGAATAGAGATATTCCTCGACGGTTTTGGGGATGCGGTGGATTTCGTCGATGAAGAGGATGTCGCCTTCTTCGAGGCTCGTCAGGAGGCCAGCGAGGTCGCCGGCCTTTTCGATGACCGGGCCGGAGGTGACGCGAACGGCTTTGCCGAGTTCGTTGCCGAGAATGAAGGCGAGTGTCGTTTTTCCGAGGCCAGGCGGGCCGGAGAGGAGAATGTGATTGAGCGCTTCGCCGCGTTTCTTGGCGGCGCCGACCATGACTTGGAGGCGCTCGATGGTTTTGAGTTGGCCGGTGAAGTCGGCAAACGAGAGCGGGCGCAGCGCGGCCTCGGCGGGCGAGACGGGCGAGGCGAGGGCGGAGGCGAGAAAGTTGACGCCTTTGTTGGCGGAGGGATCGGCGGCCATGGGATTATTTCCACTCGAGCTCCGCGCCGAGGCTGCGGAGGTTTTCGACGAAGCGAGGATGGGCGCGTTTGATGATCTCGGCGTTGCGCACGACGGATTTCCCGGGGATGGCGGCGGCCACCATCGCGAGGGCGACGGCGGCGCGGATGATATAGGGAGAGTCGACGGTGGCGGGATGGAGCGGGCGATTGCCGAAGACAACGATGCGGTGCGGATCGCTCACGAGCGCGTGGGCGCCGAATTTCGCCAGCTCGGGAATCCACGAAAAACCATTTTCATAGACCTTGTTCCAAAAATGAATCGTGCCTTCGGCGCGCGTGCTGAGGGCGATCATGAGCGGCAATAAATCCACCGAGAAGTACGGCCAGGGCGCGGCTTCGATTTTGGGCAGAAGATTGCTGGTGAACGGTTGCTCGATGCGGAGCTTTTGGTTGCGGCGTACGATGGCGGTGTCGCCTTCGTGTTCGACGACGACGCCGAGTTTGGCGAAGGCGCGGGTGATGAGGTCGAAGTGGTGCGGTAGGGATTGAGTGACGCGCACCTCGCCGCCCGTGATCGCTCCGAGGGCGAGGAAGGTGACGATCTCGTGGTAATCACTGCTGATCGTGATGGTGGCGCCGTGGAGTTTTTTAACGCCGGTGATTTCGAGGCGGCTGGTGCCGAGGCCTTCAATCTGAGCGCCCATCGCGACGAGAGCGGCGCAAAGATCTTGGACGTGCGGCTCGCTGGCGGCGTTGATGAGCGTGGAATGGCCGGAGGCGAGGGCGGCCGCCATGGCGAAGTTTTCCGTCACGGTGACCGACATGTAATCGCACCAGTGGCGGGCGCCAGAGAAGCCGGCGGGCAAGGCAAGGAGGAGCGGTTCGCCGTCGTGGATCTCGGTGCCGAGGGCGCGGAGGATTTCGAGGTGTGGGTCGATCTCGCGCACGCCGAGGGAGCAGCCCTTGGTATTGGCGCGGATGGTGAGTTTGCGGAAACGGTGGAGTAGCGCGGGATAAAGCAGGACCGTGGAACGCATGTCCTGCGGGAGCTCGTCGTCGGCGAGAGACGGGCGAAACGTCGAGTGATCGACGCGCATCGTGCCGGCCGTGCGGTCCCAGTTGATCTGCGAACCTTGCGCCTGAAAGAAGGCGACGAGTTTATTGAGATCGGTGATGTCGGGTACGTTGAGGAGCGTCACGGGCTCATCGGTGAGCAGCGTGGCGCAGAAAATCGGGAGGACGGAGTTTTTGTTGCCGGAAGGCGTGATGGTGCCGGAGAGCGGGCGACCGCCGTGGACGATGAGGTCGGACATGGTTTTTAAAAATAGCCTCGAACGGGAGCGAGTGGTTGGGAAAACCGCGAGCTGGCGCCCGGGTCGTCCATAAAAAAGGCGTCCCGCAAAGGGACGCCTTGGAAATGCGCGGAGTGGGGCGCGCGTTGGCAAGTTTTAACGGGAAACGCGATCAGATCGCGCCGCCGCCTTGCTGGCCTTCGGGGCGGGGATCGGGACCGCCGCGATCACCGCGGGGGCCACGTTCGCCACGATCCCGGCCGCGACCGCCGCGAGAGCGACCGCCGCCGCGATGGCCTTCGCCACCGCCGCGATAGTCACCACGGCCTTCACCGCGGCTCTCGCCTCGGAATTCGCCGCGACCTTCGCCGCTGGAGCGTTCACCTTCGGCGCGCGGGGTGTAACCACCGGAGCGATCTCCGCCTTGGGAGCGACCGCGACCGCCTCGGCGGTTGCGGCGACGTCCGCCTTGATAACCGTCGCGACCGCCTTCGCTGCCTTCGCGGTGACGTTCACCGGAGTGCGACGAGGCGGGAGCGGCGGATTTGAAACCGAAGAGACCTTTCAGCCAGGCGATGAAACCGCCGGAGCGTTTGGGCTGCGACGCTGCCGCCGGGAGACGGTGGCCTTGTTCGGGGCGAGCGTCGCGGCGGGGCTCGCGCGGTTCAAAGCGCTGACCTTCACGACGGGGTTCGCGTCCGGCATCGCGACCGGGCTTGGCGTCCATGGGGTAAAGTTCTTGGGCGGAATCTTCCTCGCGGCGCGCTTGGCCGGGGCGGGGCTCGACGCGGAACGTCGGGCGATCTTCGCGGCGCGGGCGCGCGTCGCTCGAAGACGCTTCCCAGCTGGTGGCTGGGCGCTTGGCTTCGGCGGGCGGGAGGATGTTGAGCTCGGCTTTTTCGCTGCTGACCGAGGCCGGCGCGGGTGCGACGACTGGGGCCGGGGCGGCGATCGGGGCCGCTGCTGGTGTGAACACCGCGGCAGCTGGAGCTGGGGCGATGGTTTCGACGGGGGCCGGCGTGGAGACCGGCGCGATCACGGGAGCTTCAGGCTCGGGCGCGAACGGGTTCTTATACTCGCTCTTCGGCGTGATGACCTCGAGGGAGCTGGGTTTGTCGTCGCCACCGGTGGAGGCCGGGGCGGGGTTGCTGGCGGGGGCGGCGGGGCGTTTTTTCCCACGGTTGAGGCCGGAGCCTCGGGTGGAGCCGAACGTGCCGAACGGCTGGGTCTCGCCACCGGCGTTGGACGCGGGGGCTGTCACGGCAGGGGCCGCGGGCGCCGTGTTATCGGCGGCCGGCGCGGCGGGGGTGCCGGACGTATCTGGATCTGTCATTGTGTTGTTTTTTGTGTTTTCTGGGCGCTCACCGTAAACGGGAGCGGCCCGGGTTGGTGACGCTGGCGGAACGCGTTAAGCGCACTCGACGTCGGCGTCAAAGAGCCAGCATCGTTCCGCCCGCCGCTCGGGGCAACTGCAAATTCGGTCCGGCCGCCGGGGGCTTTTAGTAGTGAACGCGGGCTTGCCAGCGCCGGAGAGCGTTTGCAGGGTCGCGGGCATGGACAAATTCGAGGAAATCTTCCGCATGCAAGAGGCGCTCAACCAACGGATCGGCGTCGTGCTGCCCCCGCCGACGGATGAGGAAAAAGCGAAGTGGATTCTTAATTACACGCGCGCCATGCAGCAGGAGACGGCGGAGTTGATCGACAGCGTGCCGTGGAAATGGTGGGCGAAGTACCAGAAATTCGACGAGCAAAACGCCAAGGTCGAAGTCGTGGATCTGTTTCACTTTCTCGTCTCGCTCGCGCAGACGCTCGGGATGTCGGCGGACGACGTTTACCAAGCCTATTTAAAGAAAAACGCCGTCAACCACCAGCGCCAGGACAGCGGTTACGTCAAAAAAGACGAAGCCGACTCGAAGCATATTTAAAATTAAAAAACCGCGCGGTTAACGAGCGCGGTTGTTGGCGCGTGGGGGTCAGCTTTGCCCGGAATCGGCGGTCGGTGGCGACCAAGTTTTCCGGCAATCTCGGCCGATCCCTGATCGCCAAAAAATACTTCAGCGCGTGACCACAAACGCCGCCGTCACGTCGACGGCCGTTACACCTTTCTCGACCACGCGAGCGCGCAGCTTGAGCTTGGCTTTACCGTAACGGGCGAGGGCTTCTTTAAATTCAGCGATGGCGGCTTGCGCGGGGCGCTCGCAGATGGCGCGCAGATCGCCGATCACGGGCCGGCGATAGGCGGCGCGGCTCTCTTTTACGACGATGCTCCACTCGGGTTTCTCGGCGCCCTTTTCGTTTTTCATGAGTTCCCAAACGACGCCGTAACCCGCGAGCGTGGCGAGGGAAACGAGACTGCCGCCAAAGGCGGTGTTGAGCGAATTTTTATTCTGCTCCTTGGGCGCCGTGAGCGTCAGGGCGCGATCGTCGCTCACTTCCACGCCGACGCCCATCGCCTTGGCGAGGGGGATCATTTCGTGGAGAAAAAGCTCCAAAGCGGGGACCTTGACGGACTTCATTCCGGCCCAAGTTGCAGGATTAAACTCGGTACGTCAAAGCCTCAACCGCCTGAATTGACCGAAAAAAATGTCCGCGCGTTTGACCTCGATTAGTTCTCTTACTCACTGGCTGAATCATGATTACCCCCGGAAAAAAGCTCAAAACGAACTTCAAGCTCAAGGTCGTCGCCCAAGGCGTGGAAAGCGAAGTCACGTTCAAAGACCTGCTCAAGCGCCGCACTATCGTGTCGGTTTACATGAAGAACAACACCGGTTCCTGCGATAAGCAGAACG
>CAJAFD010000099.1 GCA_903938935.1 uncultured Opitutia bacterium | reverse complement strand
GGGCAGGGCCCAGGGGTGATTAAATTATTTTTTGCACTTCTATTGCACTGTAACATAATGAAACGGGGGTGGGGAATGACTTTAAAGTTACCACTGAGCCAAGAAATGCTTCATTTTATACTCCCTTATATGGTCTTAGGGAGGTTTTGGTCGGGTAACTCTCATGGGTTTGGACCCAATAATACCGTCGGATGTCGCGGGGAGTTAGCGCACCCGCGCGGGTAGGCTCGTGCCTTGGGGGCGCGAAGGTGGGCGACGCGGCATGAAGACCGGCGAAGACGTGCCGGAGCCGGGGAATTACCGGCTCAGGCGGGCGGTGACGGTGCGGATCGCTTGGGCGACTTTGGTGAGATAGGCGTCGCTCATGGCTTCGTTGAGCGGGAGGACGACACCGTCGGTGAGAATCGCTTCGGCGTGCGGGCAATGGACCTGGCGGTAGTCCATCGCGGTGAGACCGGCGTCGCGCACGGGCCAAGCGCCGCCGAAGAAGTTGTGAGTTTGAAAAACGCGGTAGCCGTAAACCGGCGTGGGAATGTAACCAGCCGTGGCCATGGCGCCCTCGGCACGGAGCGCTTCGACCCAAGCGGCGCGAGTGCACCCGAGGCGGGCGAGATCGAGGCGAAGAAAATAAAACCAGTAGCTGTGCGTGTTGCCGGGCGCGACGTGGGGCGGGTGGACGCCGGGAAGATCGGCGAGCAGCGTCGTGAGGAAAGTCCCCGCGTGGTGGCGGCGGGCGGCGATGTCGGCGAGGCGCGTGAGTTGCGCGGCGGCGACGGCGGCTTGGGGCTCGCTCATGCGGTAGTTGGGCGCGAGTTCGGCGGGGTCGCGGTAGCCGGGCGTGATGCGGTCGTAGTGTTTGTCGCCCCACGGCGCGAGGGTGGGGCCGAGGTCGGGGCGCGCCGTGGCGACGATGCCGCCATCGCCGCAGCTGAGATGTTTATAATCGTTGAAAGAATAACAGGCGACATCGGCCTCGAGCCCGACGGGGCGGCCTTGGTGGAGTGCACCCCAAGCTTGCGCGCAGTCCTCGATGAGGGCGACGCCGTGCTCGCGGGCGAGGGCGGCAAGCGCGGTCGTGTCGGCGGGATTACCGGCGAGGTGCACGACCATGATCGCGCGTGTGCGGGCGGTGAGCGCACGGCGGACGGCGGCGGGGTCGAGGTGGTATGTGGCCGGATCGACGTCGGCAAAGACTGGCACGCCCTGTTGATAAAGAATACCGATGACCGAGCCCATGTCTGTGATGGGCGGAACGATCACTTCATCGCCCGGACGCAAGCGCAGCGCGGCGATAGCGACGTGCAAGGCCGCGGAGCCCGAGGACGTGGCGAAGAGATGAGGAAACGGATAGTGGCGGCGAAACTCCGCGGCGAGCGCGGCGGTTTGTGGGCCTTGCCAATAAAACAAAGAATCTTGATCCACCATCGCGGTGAGGCGGGCGAGCTCGGGCGCGCCCCAACGGCGCGGGCGGGGAAGCGGTTCGTCGACGATGGGCATCAGAAAAATGTCTGCGGAGAGAAAGAAAAAGTAAACGACCTGAAGGCGACGTCAGAGGCCGAAGAGCCGCGTGGCGTTGCCGGAGCCGATGAGGGCGAGCGTTCGGGCAGGGAGACGCGCGAGCGCGAGTTTATCGACTTGAGCGCGGGTGTCGAAGAGCGGGGTGTTGGTGCCGAGGAGGAGACGGCGCGCGGGGATTTTTTGCGTGAGCCCAGCGAGTGTGTTTAACCACTCGGCGAAGGCGATGTCGGCGGAGAAATTTTCGTGCGTGGCGGCGAGCGTTTCGATCTCGGGCTTATAAAGGCCGGAGCACACCACATGCGTGGCGGGGAAACGCGCGAGGAAAGCTGCGACTTGAGCGACGGGCAGGCCCTTAACGGCGAGCGCGTGGTAACGGTGGCGCTCGTCTTCGAGGCGCGTGGCGACGATGAGGCGCAGGCCCGCGGCGTTGATGGCGGCGACGAACGGCGCGAGGGCCGGCAACCGCAGCGAATAGTTGTGGTACGCCGGGATGATTTTCACTGCGCGGATCGGCGCAGCGGCGAGACAGGCGGCGAGGTGCTCACGCCAGTTGGCGAGCGCGGGGTTGAGCACGGGAACCGGGAACAACGCCGGTGTGCGTCGCACCGCGGCAAACAAAGCGCGGTTGGCCGGCATGGGCTCCGGCAGGAAAACCGCCCCGAGATGCGAAACGAGCGCGCGGTTGATCCCGTGGCTTTTGAGGTGCGCGACGAGTTGGGGCGCGGTGCGCTCGGGGAGCGGCGCGAAAGGCCAAGGACCGAGAGCGACGTGGGCGTCGATGAGCATGTTAAAGGCGGAAAAGTTTCGCGGCGTTGTCGTGGAGAATCTGGCGACGTTGCGCGGCGCTCAGACGGGCGCCGAGCACGCGGCCGACCGTGACACTGGTTTCGCGGATCGGTAAATCGGAACCATAAAGGATACGCTCGGCGCCGAGTTCTTGGACGGCGAAATCGAGAATCTCCGCTTCGGGAAAAGCGCCCGAAGTATCGACGAAAAGATTGGGCAGACCCTTGGCTTCAAGGACGCCGCGGTACCCGCAGCCCGTCAGGTGCGCCATGATCACGGTGACATCGGGATAACGTCGCGCCAGCCACGCGGTATCGGCTGGGTCGCTGTGAAAGCGACGTTGGTGGATGTTGGTTTGGCTCCAGGTGTGTTGGAGCACGATGAGATTCCAACGGCGGGCGGCCGCCATGACCGCGCCCATGCAGGCGTCGCGGGCGTTGTTGGAGATTTCGAGTTTGATGCCGCGAAAACCGTGCTGCGTGACGCAACGCTCCACCTCGCGCTCGACTGCGCGCGCGCCGAGCGTCGGATTGAGACAACAGAACCCGAGAAAATAATCCGGGTGCCAACGCATGAGCTGCGCCGTTTCGTCGTTGATGCGGCGGCATTGCGCGGCGCTGGGCAGCCGGCCGTGGACGAGGACATCGCCGAGGGCGACCATCTTGACGATGCCATGGGCGCGGCCGTGGGCGACCAACCGACGAGCGGCAGCGGGGGTCGCGCCGTCGTGCATGAAGACGGGGTGCGTGTGGGCGTCGATGATGCGCATGAAATTTCGCTACGATTGCGCTTGGCTTTTCCGAGGGGGCGCGACGGAAAACAGGGGCGCAATTACGGCATTCGTCCATTCCTAATCTTCCGAAATTTCATGTCCACCCCTCCTTTGAACGACGAACAGATCGAAGCGCTCCTCTCGGAACCGACTCCTGGAGCCATCGCGACGGTGCGGGCGCTCGAGGGCGATTTCATGGTTTTAGGCGTGGGCGGGAAGATGGGGACGACGACGGCACTGATGTTGCGCCGGGCGCTGGATGCCGCCGGCAAACGAGACGTTAACGTTTACGGCGTGTCGCGGTTTAGTCGCCCGGAGGCGGCGGAGGCGTTGCGGCGCGGTGGCGTGGAGCCCATCGCGTGCGATCTCGCCGATGCGGCGCAAGTGGCCCGACTCCCGCGCGTGGCCAACGTCGAATACCTCGCCGGACAAAAATTCGGCACAGACAGCGCGCCTGGC
>CAJAFD010000098.1 GCA_903938935.1 uncultured Opitutia bacterium | reverse complement strand
TTCATCACGAGCGTCTGGTGCGTCTCGGCGAGACCGAGTTCCCACGGGAGACCGGCGTGCGTGATCGAGGTCTGCGGCGAAGCGCCTGTGCCGCCGTCGTAACCGGAGATGAGGACAACGTCAGCGTGGGCTTTCGCGACGCCGGCGGCGATGGTGCCGACGCCGACTTCGGAGACGAGTTTCACGCTCACGCGGGCGTGGCGGTTGGCGTTCTTGAGATCGTGGATGAGCTCGGCGAGATCCTCGATGGAATAGATGTCGTGATGCGGCGGGGGCGAGATGAGGCCGACGCCGGCGGTGGTGCCGCGGGTTTTAGCGACCCACGGGTAAACCTTGGAGCCGGGCAACTGACCGCCTTCACCGGGCTTGGCGCCCTGGGCCATCTTGATTTGGATTTCGCGGGCGTTGGTGAGGTATTCGCTCGTGACGCCGAAACGGCCCGAGGCGACCTGCTTGATGGCGGAGTTTTTGGAATCGCCGTTGGCCATCGGGATGAAGCGCGCGGGATCTTCGCCGCCTTCACCGGTGTTGGATTTGCCGCCGATGCGGTTCATGGCGATGGCGAGCGTCTCGTGGGCTTCGCTGGAGATGGAGCCGTAGGACATGGCGCCGGTCTTGAAGCGCTTCATGATCAACTCGAGGGACTCGACTTCCTCGAGCGGGATCGCGGTCGAGGTCTTGAACTCGAGGAGACTGCGGAGCGTGCAGAGCGCTTTGCCCTGCTCGTTGACGATCTTGGAGTAGTCCTTGAACGCCGCGTAGTTCGTCGTGCGCACGGCTTTTTGCAGGCGGTGGATCGACTCGGGCGTGAAGAGATGCGCTTCGCCGCCGCTGCGCCATTGGTATTGGCCGCCGGAGGGCAACACGGCGGCGTTGGCCGTGCGCTCAGGATAGGCCGCGTGGTGGCGGGCGAGAACTTCCTGCGCGACGACGTCGAGGCCGATGCCGCCGACGCGGGAAGGCGTCCACGTGAAATAGTGATCAATGACGTCTTGGCGCAGGCCGAGCGCTTCGAAGACTTGCGCGCCGCGGTAGCTCTGAATCGCGGAGATGCCCATCTTGGACATGACTTTGACGACGCCCTTGGAGGCGGCCTTCACGAGATTTTTGCAAGCGGTCTTGTGGTCGATGCCGGTGAGCAACTGCTCCTTGATCATGTCGTCGATCGTCTCGAACGCCACGTAAGGGTTGATCGCGGAAGCGCCGTAGCCGATGAGCAACGAGAAGTGATGCACTTCGCGGGCATCGCCGGTTTCGATCACGAGCGAGGCGCGTGTGCGCAGACCTTCGCGGATGAGATAATGGTGCAAGCCGGCGACGGCGAGGAGCGCCGGGATGGGCGCGAATTCCTTCGTCACGCCGCGGTCGGAGAGGATGAGGACGTTGACCTCGTCTTCCTCGATGTGGCGGCGGGCCATGGCGCAGAGTTCTTCCATGGATTTCGCGAGACCCTTCTCGCCGCGCGCGACGCGAAAGAGGATCGGCAACACGGCGGTCTTGAGTCCGGGCAGATCGGTGCGGCGGATTTTAGCGAAGTCTTCGTTGGTGAGAATCGGGTATTTCAACTCCACGCGCCGGCACGCGGTCGGTTGCGGATTGAGGAGATTACCTTCGGAGCCCAAGCGGGTTTCGGATGACGTGATGATTTCTTCGCGGATACAGTCGATCGGCGGATTCGTGACCTGCGCGAAGAGCTGTTTGAAATAATCGTAGAGGAGG